>NZ_JAKJST010000057.1:0-1192 GCF_050337275.1 Vibrio wakamikoensis
GGGTAATGGTGAAAGAGCCGTCTTCGTTGGCGGTTACAGTCGCATTGTCACCCGCACTTAAGTTGGCGGCTGTTAGGTCATCACCTTCTACGTCTGATGCTTGTGATAGAAGCTGCTCTTGTGACAATGTCACACTTCCATCTTCATCAACACTGTATGCTAGGTCGCCGGATACCGGAGCATCGTTGATAGGAAGTACATCAACGTTAATGACGGTATCAACCGTCGCACCATCTTCATCTTGAATGGTAACGTTCAATTGAACTTCGCCATTGAAGTTTTCATTTGGCGCAAAGCTACAAGTACCATCGCCATTAACAGAGAAGATACCGTCTGGTCCCTCGTAGCTGATACCAACTAGGGATACGTCACCCTCTATATCAGAAGCATTGGCCAGAACTTGAGACTCACTAAAGGTCAGTACGCTGTCTTCATCAATAGTGTAAGACGTTGGTCCTGCAATTGGTGGATCGTTAACCTCGATAACGGTTAAACCAGCGCTCGTCTCTGCTGTCGCACCGTCTTCATCGGCTACAACTACATCAAAGCTAACCTCACCCGAGAAGTTCGCGTTTGGCGAGAAGGTATACGTACCATCACCGTTATCAGCAAAGACTCCATCAGTTCCAGAGTAAGAGACATCTTGAACAGAAACGTCGCCTTCTACATCGGAGCTGTTAGCTAATAACTGCTCGTCAGTAATGGTAATTGAGTTGTCTTCTTGTACTGAATATGTGGTTGAACCGGCTACTGGAATGTCGTTGACAGACTCAACCGTTACGTCAATGTTGGCTTCTGTGGTCGTCGTACCGTCGCTTACAGAGAAGCTTAGGTCGACATCACCATTGAAGTTCTCGTTTGGTGCGAAGGTATAGGTGCCGTCMCCGTTGTCRGTGAASACRCCTTCYGTRCCTGAGTAGCTTACRTCGGCAACAGAYAGGTCATCACCATCAATATCTGACGCACCCGCTAGAAGCTGTTCATCCGTGAAGGTCAACGAACCGTCTTCTTGGATGGTGTAGCCTACATCTTCCACGACTGCTGCGTCATTCACTGGATTCACAGTGAGGTCAGCATTGGCGACGATGGTGTCGGTGCCATCTGAGATGTCGAAGCTTAGGTCAATGTCGCCATTGAAGTCCGCATCTGGAGTGATGGTGAAAGAGCCGTCTTCGTTGGCGGTTACGGTTGC
>NZ_JAKJST010000058.1:0-1037 GCF_050337275.1 Vibrio wakamikoensis
CTTAGTCACTTAACCATACAACCCCAAAGAGTTTCAAAGAAACCTCGAGATTGTCGTTAAACAACCAAAGTTGTCTGCAATTTTTATACATGATGCAGACTCGATTTTGCCGGACTCAAATAACTCTTTGTTTCCGCTTTTTAAGAAAAAGCAGAGGCAAAAAGTGGACTTTCGTCACTTCCAAGAACACTTGAATGTGTGTTGGTACCTAAATGATTAAATCATCTAGGATTTGAGAACTTTTAAATGAATAACATTAATCAAATGTTATTCGTCAGCTTTCCAAATTGTTAAAGAGCTTGTTTTCTACAGCAATAAAGCTTTCGAAACCATTTTTAAGAGCACTTAAAGCCTTTCTTCTAAAAGAAATGCGCTTAAAGATGGTGGGCGATACCGGGCTCGAACCAGTGACCCCCTCCTTGTAAGGGAGGTGCTCTCCCAACTGAGCTAATCGCCCACGAAAGTCATTCCGTGGAATGTTCAAGAATGGTGGAGCTAAGCAGGATCGAACTGCTGACCTCCTGCGTGCAAGGCAGGCGCTCTCCCAGCTGAGCTATAGCCCCATGTCTTGAGACTTCCTTCAAAGAAGGAATGGTGGGTCGTGCAGGATTCGAACCTGCGACCAATTGATTAAAAGTCAACTGCTCTACCAACTGAGCTAACGACCCAATGGTATCCCGTAGGGGAGTCGAACCCCTGTTACCGCCGTGAAAGGGCGGTGTCCTAGGCCTCTAGACGAACGGGACACTAAGCAGTAAGTGTTGGGCACTTACTATTTTCTGTTTTCGCTTTTCAGCAAAAACAAAATCTCTTTATCTTTACAAACCTAATCAATCTGTGTGAACACTCATCGCAATAATCTATTCGTATAAGGAGGTGATCCAGCCCCAGGTTCCCCTAGGGCTACCTTGTTACGACTTCACCCCAGTCATGAACCACAAAGTGGTGAGCGTCCTCCCGAAGGTTAAACTACCCACTTCTTTTGCAGCCCACTCCCATGGTGTGACGGGCGGTGTGTACAAGGCCCGGGAACGTAT
>NZ_JAKJST010000059.1:0-1029 GCF_050337275.1 Vibrio wakamikoensis
CTTAGTCACTTAACCATACAACCCCAAAGAGTTTCAAAGAAACCTCGAGATTGTCGTTAAACAACCAAAGTTGTCTGCAATTTTTATACATGATGCAGACTCGATTTTGCCGGACTCAAATAACTCTTTGTTTCCGCTTTTTAAGAAAAAGCAGAGGCAAAAAGTGGACTTTCGTCACTTCCAAGAACACTTGAATGTGTGTTGGTACCTAAATGATTAAATCATCTAGGATTTGAGAACTTTTAAATGAATAACATTAATCAAATGTTATTCGTCAGCTTTCCAAATTGTTAAAGAGCAATGCAAACTTAATGCATTTTCTAAAGAATCTCAGAGTCAAAAATGCCAACCACGTACGTTTTAATGAAGTGGTTTGGAAAATCTTAATCCAAAATTACTTAGAGAATGGTGGGCGATACCGGGCTCGAACCAGTGACCCCCTCCTTGTAAGGGAGGTGCTCTCCCAACTGAGCTAATCGCCCACATAAGTTTCCTATTGTTTTTACTTTAGTAAAAGTAAAACAAAGGCCATTCCTTCGTGGAAAAGAATGGTGGGTCGTGCAGGATTCGAACCTGCGACCAATTGATTAAAAGTCAACTGCTCTACCAACTGAGCTAACGACCCAATGGTATCCCGTAGGGGAGTCGAACCCCTGTTACCGCCGTGAAAGGGCGGTGTCCTAGGCCTCTAGACGAACGGGACACTAAGCAGTAAGTGTTGGGCACTTACTATTTTCTGCTTTCGCTTTTCAGCAAAAACAAAATCTCTTTATCTTTACAAACCTAATCAATCTGTGTGAACACTCATCGCAATAATCTATTCGTATAAGGAGGTGATCCAGCCCCAGGTTCCCCTAGGGCTACCTTGTTACGACTTCACCCCAGTCATGAACCACAAAGTGGTGAGCGTCCTCCCGAAGGTTAAACTACCCACTTCTTTTGCAGCCCACTCCCATGGTGTGACGGGCGGTGTGTACAAGGCCCGGGAACGTATTCACCGTGGCATTCTGATCCACGATTACTAGCGAT
>NZ_JAKJST010000019.1:0-202265 GCF_050337275.1 Vibrio wakamikoensis
TTTGGACATAAATGAGTTTCGGCAATTAGACTTTTAGTATCTAATGGATGGACTGAAATAAAGAAAAACCGCCTAACACTGCGCTCAAAATTCATGTTGAAGGTCAAATTACCCGTTACTCAAGGATGAGAAATGAAGAAACTAAATCTATTTGATACGCTCAATGCTGCCTCACTACTGCTCGTCTCTCCGGAATGGCCTAAAGTGAAAGCAGCTCAAAAGCGAGCGCAATCGTTTGAAAACCCTGTTGTCAATATACAACTGGAAATACGAAATATTGCTGGGCGAAAAATTCGCTTGGCAGAAGCAGGTCCCGTTGACGCACCAACAGTTGTTCTACTTAGCCCATTTCCGGCTAGTATCCTCAATTTTTCCGGTTCTTGGGAATCGCTCACTGCCAATTTCAGAGTAATCGCAATAGATTTACCCGGTTTTGGTGGCTCTGAAGGTGATCGTCATGATATGACGCCAACCGCACAAGGAAATCATCTCGCTGCAATCTTTGACGCTCTTGAACTGAACGACATTCACCTTGTCGCTCCTGATGTAGGAATGGCCTCTGCCCTTAGTTATGTGCTCGACCACGAACACAGATTAACCAGTATGGTGATAGGCCACAGTATAGGTAATCCCAACCCCGTAGAGCTTGGTTTTATGATCGATATGCTGGCCAAGTTTGGTTTCATGCGAGCCACTACCTCCCTACTAGGTGCAGGTCCACTGATTGCGTATTCTGCCAAGATTGGGGCTGTGCGGCATCAAGCCAACGCCGTTGAAATCGATGATTATAAGAGATCCTATGCGGGTAGGGCGCCTGAAGTAATACATTGGTTTAAAGATTTTCATGCAAAGTCAGAAGCAATTGCGGCACGCCTAAGTGAAATTCAGCTCCCAACATTAGTATTTTGGGGGGAATTAGATGTGCTATTTGATGTCAGTAATGCTGAACGTATCCATGCAGCACTACCGAAAAGTAAACTRCATATTCTTCCTGAAGCAGGTCACTTTTCATGGGCAGATCAACCGAAAATGTTCGCCTCAATGATTGATAGTTGGGTCGTTAGTGAGCACAAACAGATTGATGTTTCTGCTTGAATTTCCCAATTAACCTGTTGTTCTGGAGTAATAAGTGCCGATCCTTCAGATAAGGAAAAACATGAAGTTTAGCTTGTTGATGTTAACCTGTTTTGCCCTAATTGCTTGCAGCACTCAGGCAAACTATAACTCCGAAGCAAATTACCAGTCTGGCAAGTTCTACAACCCAGAGCAACAACCCAGTGAGGTTGGATTGTTTGACGCAATCAATTCCATCTACTTCAATAGTAGTGAGTACCCTCTTCCTTCTGAGCCTCTGCCCGTTAAGCCTATATTAATAAGCAACATGGAGGCGAGTACTGAACCTTCGATGGTCAAGTTGGGGCACTCCAGCGTCTTACTTCGCCTTGATGAAAAGTATATTTTGTTTGACCCAATGTTTTCTGAGCGCGCTTCACCTGTGAGCTGGGCTGGGCCTAAACGCTATACCCCGCCAGCACTTTCTTTAGACGCTCTTCCACAGCTCGATGCGATAGTGATCTCACACAACCACTTTGATCACCTAGATGAGCAGACTATAAAGGCTTTGATTGAACGTAC
The DNA here is from genome assembly GCF_050337275.1 of Vibrio wakamikoensis. Classification (NCBI taxonomy): domain Bacteria; kingdom Pseudomonadati; phylum Pseudomonadota; class Gammaproteobacteria; order Vibrionales; family Vibrionaceae; genus Vibrio; species Vibrio wakamikoensis. Next base: position 1,636 of record NZ_JAKJST010000019.1, read on the forward strand.
AAGACATTACTATGTGCCGCTTGGCATTAAACCTCTAATGATTCAGTGGGGCGTACCTGCGGAAAAAGTAACCGAACTCGGTTGGTGGCAAGAAGCTCAACATGACAATACTCTTATCGTCGCTACGCCTTCACAACATTTTTCTGGCCGCTCACTCACCGATAGAAACGAAACACTGTGGGTGTCTTGGGTGATTATACATGACGATTTACGTTTATATTTTAGCGGTGACTCTGGCTACTTTTCGGGTTTTAAAGATATTGGTGACAAATACGGCCCTTTTGATGTGACGTTAATGGAAAACGGTGCTTACAATAGTTTATGGCAGTTTGTACACTTGTTCCCGAAACAGACTGTGCAAGCCCATCGCGATCTTCAGGGGCATTATTTAGTCCCAATACATAACACTACATTTAACTTAAGCAATCATGCGTGGTTTGAACCACTCGAGAAGATAGAACAAGAGGCACGGTCTCATCAGGTAGAGCTCGTCACTCCCATGTTCGGCGAAGTGATGACACTGAGTACGATGAATGAATTTACACAGCGTTGGTGGAAGGCGTATCTGCCGGGCACTCCATCTGCGCTGTAAGCTTTAAGAAATGCTTCAACGAGACCTATATGACAACAACACTAACCATCAAAAGCATTGCTAGCTCGTAAAGGGGCAAAGGTGCGCCAGAGCCTAATCGGCAAGGTTCTGAACAAAAGCCTCTTAGTTATACGAAACACTCTGCTTTCAATGCATTCGCTATCCTCACGAAAAGTGAGGATCTCCTACCGCGTGTTGGTGACTGAAAAACGTCGACTAGGTTACGTAAATCAGGTTGGTAACGCGCTGTGATTAGATTCCTGCCTGCGCAGGAATGACGGAATCTTTAGCTTTATGGTGCAACGCCTGACAACCCAGGCGTCTTTTTATTTGGATTCCAAAATCGCTTAAGCCAAAGCCCCCATGAAGTAAGGAATAATAAAGGCGTTCGCTAAGTCGATAAAGAACGCACAAACCAAAGGCACTACAATAAAGGCTTGGTGCGAGTTGCCGTACTTTTGTGCCACGGCTGACATGTTAGCCATTGCTGTTGGTGTCGAGCCTAGTGAAATACCACCAAAGCCTGAACAGATAACGGCTGCATCGTAGTTTTTACCCATCGCTGGGAAAATGATGAACAGGTTAACCAAAATCGCGACCACAAATTGTGCGCCGAGAATAGCAAATATCGGTCCTGCCAAATCTACTAGTGTCCAAAGCTGCATACTCATCAGTGACATCGCTAAGAACGCACCCAGAGACATGTCAGCAATCAATGCCACAGCCGGTTTGTTAGCAGGCCATTTTGTGCCAGTTATGCGTGGATAGTTGTGCGGGACAATGTTCGAAAGGATGATACCTGCAAACAGACAGGTCACGAACAGAGGCAGTTGTAGCCCAAGATACTCTACCCCTTCATTAAGGAACACACCGACAATAATACAGGTGTGAATGGCGAGCATGGCATCAAGGAAATCATAAGAGGTGATTTTTGGCTCTGGTTTGTTGTCAGCAACACCCACATCTAAGTGTTGTTCTTCAGCAGGCTTAAGGTCATAGCGTTTAATAAGGAACTTAGCGATTGGACCACCCATGATACTGGCCAGAATCAAACCAAAGGTCGCACTCGCAATACCAATTTCCATCGCTGTATTGAGGCCAAACTGCTCTTGAATTTTTGGTGCCCAAGCAATAGCAGTACCGTGGCCGCCGATCAAAGATACCGTACCACTGAGAAGACCCGCCACTGGCTCTAAGCCAAAGGCCGTTGCAACGGTTATACCCGTGACGTTTTGGAGCAACATGTAACCGACGGTGATAGCAAGCAAAATAATGAGCGGCTTACCGCCTTTCATCAGATCACCTAGGCTGGCGTTAATACCAATGGTGGTGAAAAAGTAAACCAAGAGCACGTCGCGAGCCATCAAATCAAAAGAGACTTCAAGCGACGTTGCCATGTGGAAGAGTGCGAACAAAACTGAGAAAACAATACCACCCGACACAGGCTCAGGGATACTAAACTCCTTTAGAAACCCCACAACCTGGTTAAGCCTGCGCCCCACAAACAAAACAATAATGCCCATGGTTACCGCTAAAAAAGAATCGATATGAATCACACCGTCTTCAATTATCATAGTACCTACATCCTGTAACAAAATAATAACTACAGGATGCCTGTATTCAGTATGCTATCCAACTCTTTTGTGGTGAATTTTTTATTTTGTTACATATAGTTGAGAAATTGCTCAAAGATTTTGCTTCGCTTTCAATTGCTCAATCACGTACGGGGGAGCCACCTTACCTAGTTCACCTAAACACGCCTCTGTTTTCGCGTTGTTATGACGAACGTACATATCGCACACCGCATAAAGCTGCTCTGGTGCACCCGAGATCAAATAGGCTTTTTCGAACGACTGAGTTGCTTTTGCTGCGTCAAACGGCTCTTGCAACACCCCATTTAAATACCAGTAGTAACTGTTGTCCGGAGCAAGATCTGTCGCCTTCTCTATAGCGCTCGCAGCTTCTGATTTATTCTCCATACGAACCAAAGTCAGCGCTTTCGCATATTGAAGCTGTGCTGAAGCATCGTCACGTTCGATTGCTTGGTTCAGTACATTTAGTGCCTGTTTATCGTTAGATTGGGCGCGATAGTTATCAGATAAGCTAAGTGATGCTTGTGTCGTCAGCTCCGGATCATCTATGAGTGCAAGATACTGCTGCTCTGCCTTCTCCCACTGCAATTGCCAACGATAAACGTCACCCAATAGTAATTGACTGCGCTTGCCTGATTGTCTTTCAAGGTATGCGGTCACTGTAGGATAAATCTTATCAATCGCCTGTTGCTGTTCGTTAGCCATGGTCGAGTAATCTGGCAATAAGTTAATTACCGCCGCTATTTGCACCGACTCTTCACCATCAGATAGTAAAGGGGATACTAGCTTCCATCGATACTCAAATTGATAAGGTTTTGCACCAACTATTGCTGCTTCCCTCACATCAGGATTACTGTCTTTCAAAGCACGCGTAACCGCCACCAACGCATTCTGATTGGGGTATTGGCTGAGTTCATGCAGTGCATCGACACGCGCTTCTGCGCTTTCTGCTTGGTTTTGTGCAACATAAGACAAACGTTGAATGCGCTGTTCGGTAGATTCTTGCGCAGAAGACACCGCCTGTGCGTTGGATTCTCCGATAGCGGTATTATTTGCAATTGCGTAATGGCTGAATGATGCCAGTAACAGGCCTGCCAGCGCCAAAGGTTTGATATTCATGATTCGCTCCTAAAATGGATACTGAGTGGCTTGTTAGAACTTTGAATTAAAGCCGGTTGCATTGGTCGTATTGGCGCTGTGCACAACACTTTGCATGGCCATCTTTCTTTGCTCAGCGACCGCTCGATCACTAAATTTGCCATGGGCTACTGGATTTCCCGTTGCTCGCAGTATGTACGCTAACGCTTTGTCTGCATGAGAGAAAAACTTTTTCCATCCCGCACACAGATAGTTCAAACCAGGCTCTCCATTTCGAGTTTTGATGAAGCGATTTTTTGGACACTCTCCGTAACAAGCGAACTGGTAGTCACATTGCTGACATTGGCTCGTCAATGTCCGAGATTTTGCAAAACCAAACTCTTGCTGGCCTTTGCTGTAAGCCATATTTTCTAGGCTATCGGTATTAATATTGCCAATCTTGTATTCTGGGTAGACATAGTGGTCACAGCTAAACACGTCTCCATTTGGCTCCATTGCCAACCCTTTTCCACACAGTGACCCTAAAGTGCACAGTGGATTTTTGCGCCCCATCCACGTCTCTACACTGGCTTCAAAGTACTGAACAAACACCTTACCAATGTCTTTCTGAACCCATTCGTCGAAAACTGCGATAAGAAAATTACCCCAAGCCTCATCCGACACACACCAAGGCTCCATAATAGAGTTTGCATTACCCGGTATAAGGCGTTTATCGCCTTGTGTTAACTGCTCACTCGATTGCCCTGCCTGAGGCGCATCGGTACGAAACGTCTTCTGTTCAACAATAGGAATGAACTGCATTTGTGGCGAACGAACTTCATCGCGCAAAAAGCGGTAAACCTCTAGAGGATTTTTGCTGGTTAGATTGTTCACACACGTTAACGTGGCAAAGCTCACTTTGTATTTATGTAATAACTCGACTGCCTGCATGACTTGTTTGTGAGTACCACGACCGGCACGATTGGTGCGATAAGCATCGTGCAGCATTTGTGGTCCATCAATGCTTAAGCCGACGAGGAAGTTGTACTTAGCTAAAAACTCACACCACTTGTCATCTAACAAGGTGCCGTTGGTTTGCAAGTCGTTGGAAATCTTCACACCTGGTGGCTGGTACTTCGCCTGTAGTTCGACGATTTTTTTGAAGTAGCTCAGACCAAGCATGGTCGGTTCACCACCCTGCCAAGTGAAAATGATCTCCGGGGTGTTCTGACCTTGAATGTAGTTTTTGATGTACTGCTCAAGCATGGCTTCATCCATCTCTGGTGAACAGCCTTTCTTATATTCAAGCAAATCTTGTTTGCTCAGATAGTAGCAGTAGTTACAGTCGATATTACACACAGCACCAATTGGCTTCGCCATCACGTGCATTCGCTTAGAGGGTCTTCCTTGAAATTGTGGTCCTTGAGTTAGCTGCATCGGTGACTCGGCGTTTGAAGAAGATGCCATTGGAGATGTGGTCGAGTTAGCGCTAAAAACCATAGAAATAAACCTTATATCGGATAACGAGCTTAGTGTATCCCAAGTGCAGAGAGGTGATTGTTATAGTGCATATAACCAAAAGGAAAGTGCGCTGAAGTTAATATTTAGAGGATACTTTTGACTGACAAGAGCAACGCACATGAACCATCACACAGAGGAAAAACAGGCATGGAATGCGACCAAACTATTCGTAGTCTTCGCTATCATCGCGCTACCTATCCTACTCTCTGGCTGCGCAACTAAGCCAGATCACCCTATCGCCCTCAAAATCAACCAAGACATGGTGCTAGTTGAGGGTGGTGAGTATGTGATGGGATCCGATGCTCCAGATGCCGCTAAGTCAGAGCGCCCAGCTCACACTGTAAAAGTGAACAGTTTCTACCTTTCCAAATTTGAAGTCACTCAAGAGCTATTTGAATACGTTATGGGTTCATCGATGAGCTTTTTTGCCGACCCTAACGTGCCTGTAAATAACCTAAGCTGGCAACAGGCCAATTACTTTGTCGAGCGTTTAAACGAACTGACAGGTGAAAACTATCGCCTACCTACAGAAGCAGAGTGGGAATTTGCTGCAAAAGGCGGAAACGAGTCTAAGGGCTACACCTATGCGGGTTCTAACAACATTGACGACGTCGCATGGTATGTCGGAAACGCAAACAATCGCGCTCATCCTGTAGGACTTAAACAACCAAACGAACTTGGCCTCTATGACATGACAGGTAACGTCGGCGAATTCGTTCAAGATGCCTTTGATGACGGCTTTTACCGTTTTTCTCCTGTCGATAATCCCAACAATGCCAAACACTCAGATTCTGGCTTGTCACATAAATCCGTTAGAGGTGGAAGCTTCTCCTATGACGCTGATGAATCAGAAAATTTCCGTCGTGACTTCGCAAGCCAATCTATAATTATGTCGGACATGGGATTACGTCTGGCAAAAGATCACTAACGTCTTGGCAAGGAACCTGTATGAAACATACCCTCAATATAACTTCCCATGTGACACGCGCACTCTTAGTGACGGCGTCACTTTCAGGTGGGCTTTTGCTACCCACAATCGCCCACGCAGAGGCTACCCAGCCCAAGCTAGTGGTTCAAATTACCGTTGATGGCCTGCGTGGCGATCTCATTGAGCGATACAAACATAACTTTGGCCAAGGTGGTTTTCGCTATCTAATGGACGAAGGGATCTACTACAAAAACGCCAACTATGAACACGCCAATACCGAAACCATCGTAGGCCATGTCTCCCTAGCAACGGGCGCGCCGCCTGCTGTGCATGGCATGGTGGGCAACGTTTGGTTCGATCGAACGCTTGACCGTCTGGTATATAATGTCGAGGACCCTAACTATACGATGCTAGCCACAGGGGCCGGTGTCGATAAAGCAACGGAAATCGACCCCACTCAAAAAGCCGCCGCCGGTGATGGACGCTCTCCAGACCCTATTTTGTCTACCACCTTTAGTGATGAGCTGACTATCTCCAACAATGGTCAATCTCGTGTTTTCTCGGTATCAATCAAAGATCGCGGGGCGATATCTTTAGCAGGCCACAGTGGCAAAGCTTTTTGGTTCTCAAAAGCACAGTCAGAGTTCGTCACCAGTAATTACTACTACGACAGCAATCCACAATGGCTAAATCGTTGGAATGAAAAAGCGATTCCTAACCGTTATTCAGGTCAACGGTGGGAGCTCTCTCTGCCTAAAGAAAGCTACTCTTTACAAGAACGAGCTAAAGACCACAAAGTCGACCTTGGTGGCTTTGCACGAACCTTCCCGCACCCATACGGACCTGCGTCATACAAGTACTACTCGACCATGCTAACGGTTAGCCCTGCGGGTGATGAGATCACGGCAGAATTTGCTAAAACGCTAATGGCACAAGAGAAACTGGGAACTGGCTCCGCAACCGACTTTTTAGCCATCAGCTTCTCTTCTAACGACTACGTGGTGCATTTGTATGGTGCCTCAAGTTTAGAGACTGAAGATAATTTAATTAGGCTCGATAAAACCTTAGCGGATCTGTTCAGCCATATCGACAATTCCGTAGGTCTAGACAATACGCTAATCGTACTTTCTGCTGATCATGGCGTACCAGAAGCTGCACCAACGCTAAATACATTAGGCTTTAAACAGCCGTTCTACTTCAATAAAGATGCCCTACTCACCAAAGAGTTGATGAGCAAGTTAAAGAGCGAGTTTGGATTGGGTGAAGAGGTCATTAAGCTTTACGCACAGCCATACATCTACCTAGATCACGACTTAATTGCCAAGAAAAACCTATCACTGAGTGACGTTCAGAAGCTCATCGCAGAAGAAGTGATGAAAGTGAAAGGTGTTGCCGCAGCGGTGACCAGTGAAGACATCGCGAACAATCGCGTAGCGGATTCTCGTGTGAATCAATTGATTCGCAATAACTATCACCCACTGCGCTCAGGCGATGTGTACATGGTGTTTGGCTCACGTACGTACATTAACGATATGGACGGACTCACCATTGCGTCAACGCATGGCTCACCTTGGCGATATGATACTCATGTGCCGGTTATCTTTGCGGGTAACAAACTGGAAGCTGAAACCATAAGCCGCCCGGTTACGCCTTATGATATCGCGCCTACGCTTTCTGGCTACTTAAACATCAGTGCGCCAAGCGGTGCAACCGGAAATATCCTCGAAGAGGTTGTCGATAACTAGCGTTCATTTAAAGGGGCGTTTGATTTAGATAAATCAAACGCCCCTTTCATTCTTTATACCCCTTAACTATTATGTCTACGAATCATTTAGTTAAGGCAGCAAATCCATGTCCATTACTCAGCAACTTAAACTGTTTGTCGATGTCGTCCAACAAGGCTCATTTGCCAAAGCCGCATCGTTAAACAATATGGACAACTCCTCACTATCCAAACAGATCAAGAAGCTCGAACAACACCTAGGTGTTCAATTACTTAATCGCTCAACACGTTCGTTTTCCCTGACCTCTGCTGGAGAGGATATTTTGGCAGAAGCCTATCAACTCATTGATACGCTCGATAACATTAAGAACATCGCGGACTCCTACCAATCTGAGCCGAAAGGCGTCATTCGTATCGTCTCTGCCATGTTCCTCGGCCAGCAATACATCCAACCTGTCGTAACGCGATTTATGCGTAAATATCCCAATGTTCAAGTTGTACTGCATTTAGACGACCGTCGTACCGACATCATTGCCGATCACTATGATGTGGCGATTCGGATGGGCAAACTTGATGACTCCAACCTCATTGCCCGAAAAATTGCTAATTCTAACTTTGCTGTAATAGCATCGAACTCGTTTATTGATTCTCACGGCAAACCCACAACACCAGAAGCACTGATTAACTTGCCCGCCATCATTTACAACAACGGCACAGTTTGTCTGGATACCTTTAAGATGAGTACAGAACCTAATGGCGGTGAACTTCGTTCGTTTAAAATGCAAGGCAACTACAAAGTCAGTGACGTACGCACCCTAATTGCGGCTGTGCGCGATGGTTTGGGTTACGCAGTGATTGATCTGTTCAACCTGGAGAAGCCCATTGATGAACTGGGGTTAGTTCCTCTGCTGACTGACCATACTCTGTCGACTCTTGATAAAGGTATCTACGCCCTCTATCCACATAGAAAGCAAACTCTTCTGGTCTCGGAGTTTATCAACGAGCTAAAACTGGCGATTGGTGAGCCGGCTATCTGGGAAAGTTATATTCCTGACTATCACTTGATGTACAAATAGGCCTGATGTTTCTTCATTAGAAAGAAGAAAAACATCAGGCCTATTGGAGACGGTTATACCCAGAACAATTATCAGACCGCTTGTTGCATTCGCTCTGCGCTTTTCCCTTGTTGTGCCATAACAAAGAAGTTGTCGATCCAGTGCAAAATAAGCGCTGAGTCTTGTGGCTGTTCTAGGTCAACATACGCTTGCTGATAGTGTTCTGGCGTGATGAGATGCTGACGCTTTTCCACCAGCTTCTGAGTAAAGGACACACTAAACTCCGGGTGCCCTTGAACCGTGAAGATATGATTATCTTTTACCAACATGAAGTTAGGACAAAACTCATTACCTGCAATCACCGTAAGCGCTTTAGGAACAATCGTTACTTGATCTTGATGGCTGACGAGAAGTCTTGCACTGTCTACCGACAGACTCATCCACTTCTTTTGCGCCTGCATCTGCACTTCATAGCTTCCTAGTCCCCAACCTTTATCGGACTTTTGCACCTTACCGCCTAGTGCTCTCGCGATCAGTTGATGACCAAAGCATATACCCACCAATGCCTTGCGCTGCGCTTCACAACGTACCACCCAATCCACCAGCATAAGTATCCACGGGTGATTATCATACGCGTTATGCACACTGCCAGTAATGATAAAGCCGTGACATTCATCCAGCGCTGGTAACACACCTTTGGTGGCATCGTAGTCTTGAAACGTAAAGTCACGATTGATCTCGACCAACGAGCCCTCAATCATGTCAGCGTATTGACCATAATCGGATAACGGTGGATCTACATGACCACAAGTAATAATCCCTATCTTCATTCATCACCTACTTCATTGTTGGCATTACAAATTCACTTTCACGTTGCCCTTTTGGCCATCGTGCTGTCACTGTCTTCATACGAGTATAGAAGCGAACACCATCATTGCCATGCACATTCAGTGGACCAAAAATAGAACGTTTCCAGCCACCAAAGCTGTGGAATGCCATTGGGACTGGAATAGGCACATTTACACCCACCATTCCGATCTCAACTTTTTCTGCAAAATCACGAGCTGTATCACCATCACGGGTAAAGATCGCGGTGCCATTACCAAACTCATGCTCATTAATAAGCTCTAGAGCGTGTTGATAATCCTTCGCTCGCACCACAGAGAGTACTGGACCAAAGATTTCTTCGTTGTAGATGGTCATATCTGCGGTAACGTTATCAAATAGTGTACCGCCTACGAAATAACCGGGAGCACCCGTATCGATATCTCTTCCATCGACAACCAGAGTCGCGCCTTGATCAACACCCGTTTGAATGTACTCACGTACCTTATTCATGTGTGGCTCACTGACTAAAGGCCCCATTTCGTTCTCTGGAGAAACGCCAAGCCCAGGACCGACTCGCAGTGCTTGGACCTTTTCTTTAAGAGCTGCAACCAACTTATCCGCCGCTTCATCGCCCACTGCAACCGCTACCGAAATTGCCATACAGCGCTCACCCGCCGCGCCATAGGCTGCGCCCATAATCGCGTTCGTTGCACCCTCAAGATCGGCATCCGGCATAACAACTAGATGATTTTTCGCACCGCCAAGTGCCTGAACGCGCTTACCATTAGCACTGCCTTTTGAGTAAATCGCTTCCGCTATTGGTGTCGAGCCTACGAAGCTTACAGCTGCAACGTCAGGCGCTTCCAGTAGCGCATCAACAACCTCTTTATCACCTTGGACAACATTGAATACGCCATCTGGCAAACCAGCTTCTTTTAGCAATTTTGCAAGCATTAGCGAAGCACTTGGATCTTTTTCCGAAGGCTTAAGAATAAAGCTATTACCGCAAGCAAGAGAGACAGGGATCATCCACAGCGGTACCATCACCGGGAAATTAAACGGCGTTATCCCAACACAAACACCCACAGGCTGCATCATGGAATAGCTATCAATTTCACGTCCAACATTTAGCGAGTGCTCGCCTTTAAGTAGGTGTGGAATACCACAAGCAAACTCGACTACTTCCAAACCGCGAGTGAGCTCCCCCAATGCATCGCTATGAACCTTGCCGTGCTCGGTCGAAATCAATGTTGCCAGCTCATCGGCATTGTCTTCCAATAGGGCTTTAAAGCGAAACATGACACGAGCACGCTGCAGTGGCGGAGTAGCTTGCCAATCAACTTGCGCTTTTTTCGCAACCTCGACGGCCGCCAAGGCTTCTTCTGCACTAGAAAGCTGAACTTGCCCTCTTAGCTCGCCATTAGCAGGGTTGAACAAATCGGCATTTCGCTGGCTACTACTTTCAACAATCTCGCCATTAATAAAGTTTGATACCAAAACTGACATAAGTTTTATTCCTTGTATTCAATATTTTGTAGAACATCGGCAATAAGCGTAAACAGATCATCAATATGCTGTTTTTCAATAATCAAGGGAGGTGACAGTGCAATGATGTCGCCCGTCACCCGAATCAGTGCGCCTTTCTCGAAACACTTAGTAAACACCTGGTAAGCTCGAGAACCGGGTTTACCTGCAATACCTTCGAGCTCAATGCCCGCGATTAATCCGTAATTACGTAGATCTTTCACATGAGGTAAGCCCTTCAGGCTATGTACCGCTTGCTGCCAGTAGTCAGCAAGATCCGCCGCTCGGGTATAGAGATTTTCATTACGATAGATATCCAAGGTTGCAAGACCCGCCGCCGCCGCGACTGGGTGACCTGAATAGGTGTAACCATGGAACAGTTCTATAGCTTGGCTGTCAGGAGCAACCATTGCTTGATAAATTTCATCGCTAACGAACACCGCTCCCATAGGGATAGCGCCGTTAGTCAGCCCTTTAGCCGTGGTAATAATGTCTGGCTTAACATCAAACTCTTGAGCAGCGAATGGGCTACCGATACGGCCAAAGCCAGTGATCACTTCATCAAAAATGAGCAAAATACCATGTTGGGTACAGATCTCGCGTAGTCGTTTTAAATAGCCTTTCGGCGGTAGAATCACTCCTGTGGATCCAGCAATCGGCTCTACGATGACAGCGGCAATATTGCTCGCATCATGCAAGGTAACGATGTTATTGAGACTCTCCGCCCAGCCCGGATCGTAATCGGGCAAACCGTGACTGAAGGCGCTGTTCTCGATACTTAATGTATGTGGTAAGTGGTCAACGCCAGTAAGCAAACTGCCGAACGCTTTGCGATTGTTAACAATGCCCCCAACGGAGATGCCACCAAATCCTACTCCGTGGTAGCCACGCTCTCGGCCAATTAAGCGAGTTCTAGTGCCTTGCCCAATCGCGCGCTGATAAGCTAGCGCAATTTTTAAAGCTGTATCAACAGACTCTGAACCCGAGTTTGTGAAAAACACTCGATTCAAGCCCGACGGGGCAATCTCTGCCAGTTGTTCTGCAAATTGAAACGGCAGCGGGTGCCCCATTTGAAACGTAGGTGCAAAGTCCAAATTATGAATTTGGCTTGCCACAGCTTCACTGATCTCATGTCGGCCATGCCCTGCGTTACAACACCAAAGTCCAGCAGTACCATCAAGGATCTTTCTTTTATCTTCTGAGGTGTAATACATCCCCTCAGCGGATACCAACATTCGCGGTGACGCTTTGAACTGCGAGTTTGCCGTAAAAGGCATCCAAAAAGCGTCTTTATTGGTTGATTGTTCGCTTACTAGCGAATCCATGCTCTTATTGTTCGTCCCATGCATAGTGCACCCCAACGGTCATAGTTGAACTGATCTTAGTTGAACTGTTTATAGTTGAATGAATAATTGTTTCTTTTACTAAACACCGCTAAACACCCATACCGCTTAATGTAAATGCAATGTTATTAAATATTAAACAAAATTGACTATAGAACGTTCTTTTGAGCGGTGCAATGATAAAATTATAAACATTTTCTGGTTTTTTGCGTTTAGTGCGCTAGGATTGTGTTTAGTTTACTAACCACCACGAGTCATCTAGGGAGCATTCATTTCATGGAAATGGAGATTGGACCAAGATTCAAAGCGCTACGAGAACGTGCGGGACTCTCACAAAGAGAGCTCGCAAAACGTGCAGGCGTCACCAACGGGTTTATTTCACAAATAGAAAGTAACGCAGTTAGCCCGTCTGTCGCTTCACTGAGTAAATTGCTCAGCAAGATCCCCTCTTCTATGGCGGAGTTTTTTGCCGTCGATGAGCCACAACCAGAGCAGTTCTTCACCCGACGTGCAGACCAGCCAGAAATTGGTCGCGGTAAAATCAGCTATCGCCAAATTGGCCATTATCACGAAGATCGCCACATCGGCATGCTAAGAGAAACGCTCTCTCCCGGTGCCGATACTGGTCAAGAGATGCTCAGTCACGAAGGACAAGAGTGTGGTGTTATCGTGCGAGGCGAGCTTGAGCTCACCGTTGAAGAACAAGTCACCCGTTTAGTCGAAGGCGACAGCTACTATTTTGATAGTGAGCGCCCTCACCGATTTAGAAACACCACTGATGTGGATTGCGTCATTATCAGTGCAAACTCACCGGCAAGCTTCTAACCAAAGGAATTAAGGAAGGATATTTATGGACAACATGACATGGCATGACAAGGCAGAGGCATTGAGTTTTCGAACTCAGGCATTCATCAATGGTGAATTTGTCAATTCGGCTTCCGGCGATACGTTTGAAATTATTAACCCAGCAACTGGGCATTTACTTGCCCACGTAGCTCGCTGCAGTGAGCAAGATGTTAATAGCGCAGTTGAAGCAGCGCGTGCGGCATTTGAAAGTCGCGTGTGGAGTGGTTTAGCACCTAGTGAAAGAAAAGCGATTTTGCTCAACTATGCCAAGCTGATCGATGAGCATAAAGAAGACTTCGCGCTACTCGAGTCGCTGGACATGGGCAAACCAATATCGGATGCAATGGGCTATGACGCTCCAGCAACCGCGCGCTGCATTCAATGGAACGCGGAAGCCATAGATAAGGTGTACGATGAAGTTGCTCCTGTTACTGAAGATGCACTAGCTCTAGTCACCAGAGAAGCACTAGGTGTAGTGGCTGCGATAGTGCCGTGGAACTTCCCAACTGTCATGGCAGCATGGAAAATTGGTCCAGCACTAGCCACTGGTAACTCGGTTATCGTGAAGCCGTCTGAGAAGTCTCCGTTGACTGCTATCCTTTTGGCCGATCTTGCCAAACAGGCCGGGATCCCAGCAGGCGTATTCCAAGTACTCCCAGGATTTGGGCACGAGGCGGGACAAGCGTTAGCCCTTCATAACGATGTTGATTGTATCACCTTTACTGGCTCCACCGCTGTCGGAAAAAAACTACTCTCCTTTGCCGGAGAATCAAATCTCAAACGCGCCTTTATGGAATGTGGCGGTAAAAGTCCCCATATTGTGCATTACGATGTCAAAGACATAGAAAAAGCAGCTGCTACCGCTGCGTCCGCTATTTGCTATAACCAAGGTGAGGTGTGTACTGCAGGCTCTCGTTTGCTCGTTCACTCTTCGATTAAAGACGAGTTTGTCGCACTACTATTGAAATACATGGAGAACTGGCAGCCTAATGACCCGCTTCTAGAAAATACCCGCGTTGGAGCAATTGTTGATGCCGCTCAGTACGAGCGCGTGCTTAGCTACATTGACATTGGTAAAAATGAAGGTGCGACGCTAGCATTTGGTGGTCAACCCACTATGACACAAACAGATGGCTACTTTATTCAGCCAGCTGTGTTTACCGACGTCACATCGGATATGAGGATCTTCCAAGAAGAAATTTTTGGTCCTGTTCTTTGTGTTACCACCTTCGACTCGATCGAAGAAGCGATCACCCTCGCCAATGACAGTGACTACGGCTTAGCGGCAGGAATCTGGACTTCAGATATTTCTACAGCGGTTCGCTGCTCTCGAGCTCTCCGTGCGGGTACCGTGTTCGTCAATAACTGGGATGGTGGCGATATGACCATGCCATTCGGTGGTTATAAACAAAGTGGCAATGGCCGTGATAAATCTCTTCACGCACTGCACAAGTACACCGAAATGAAGTCGACATGGATTGAGTTGGATTAGATCGTCACATTGTTTCGCATGAATCATCTAGGTGCTCAACTCTTTGAGCACCTTTTGGTTTACAAGGTTACATCTGTTGAAGTTGAGACATGATTTCGCCTACAGCAGGGATCACTGAAAACACCAATAACCCCGCCATAAAGTAGTTAAAGATAGCCATACCTTCGGCCGAATTAAGTACGCGCTTTAACAAAGAGCCAAATAGCAGCCAAACACCGACACACTTAATAATAAAGTGCAGACTAGGGAACAGCTCAAGCAGTTGTGCGAAACAAAAACCGACAAGCAATAGCATTAACACATTTAGGGCAAGTGGTAGCTGACTATTTGATAGGCTTACAGCCTAGCCAGTTGCGCTTTTCTATCTTTGTTTACCACGCAGAAGTTACCACGCTTGGTACGGCACTTAGAGCAGCGCTCGCACTCAACAGGCGCTCGGTCTCCCTCTTTCCACCTCTTAATGAGTTTCGGTTCAGAAAGTAATGGACGTGATAGTGCGAAGTATTGAATGTCTGTCGTATTGGCGAGTACTTCGATGGCACCAATGTCGGTTAAACCACCAACCGTTATAACGGGAATCGACACATCCTGACTTACGATATGCCCATACTCGTGGAAGTAGCCCTCTTCTTGAATAGTAAAGCCATCATGTTCTTCACCTATCATCGTATTGGCTTTTCCGTGGATATTGCCAGAGATCACAATGGCATCGACACCGACTTCGTCGAGCTTCTTGCACACTTTGCGGGTCTCTTCAAACGTGAGGCCCCCGTCAAAAAACTCAGTGGCAGTCAGCTTAACCAAAATCGGAAAATCACTACCCACCAGATTCCGGCATTCACGATATATCTCAAGCAAGAAACGCATGCGGTTTTCTAAACTACCACCATATTCATCATCCCGACGATTGTAATACGGGCTTAAGAACTGGTTAATAAGGTACGTGTGCGCTGCGTGAATTTCCACACCATCAAAGCCCGACTGTTTGGCTCTTAATGTCGCTTTCGCAAACGCAGCAACGATGTAATCAATATCTGATTTGGTCATCGCTGTACCTTGGGTTTGAGTCCCCATCTCAGGTACATCACTCGGTGCAAAGATAACGCGCTCGCCGACATTATAGGTCGTCTTGGTTCCGCCATACGCTAACTGCATAACGATTTTTGAGTCGTTGTCGTGAACCAAACTTGTCAGCTTTTGGTATTCTGGGATAAACGAATCGTTGTACATCCCCATCATACCGGCGTTCGGTTTTTCTTCTTCAACAATATTGGCATAACCAGTGACGATCAGGCCGACCTCACCTTGGGCTAATTCTTTATAAATGGAATACAACTTATCCGTCATGTGACCATCTTCCGTAGCCATGTTTTCCCAAGTCGCGCTTCTCATAAAGCGATTCTTAAGTGTCAATTTGCCAATACGGCTTTCTGTGAACAAGTGGCTCAAGTCCTATCCCCTCAAAGTATCGTTAAGCTTATTGCTGGAATAATGCAGCGAGGCGGGATAGTACAGGGAATGTGGGCGGGAAATATTAATCTAGATTAAGGAATTGACGCACTGAATGGTTAATTGTAGATGAACGTCCTTACGAAGTGTTCACTGCTACACGGCACGGAGAAACCATCGATTACTATACGTACTAAATAGTAGTTTCACAAACACTGTCCCATAATGGCAAACGAACATGCTATCGCGATAAACCATGAGATCGAACGCAGTGTGCTCTTATCAATTAAATAAAGGACGTGATAAATCACGCGAAACACAATATGCACTATTGCGAGTGTTTGCACGCTCTCAGTCACAGTGTCGGTGGCTACCGCTAGTAAGATAGCTATCCCAAATACCAATAGAGATTCAAAAGCATTCTGATGTGATGCTAGTGCTCGCGCACCAAAGCCTTCTAAACGAGATTGCTGTTCTCTGGGGTGGTTATTGTCGTATCCACCCTCTTTTGCCATCGCGATCGCCAATGGGATTTTGACTAGGTAGGGAAGAAATGAGGCAAAAATTAAACAAAGAATGAGTACCGTCACGTGAATGTCCTTATTCGTGGGTATTAGGCTGAACTACTTAACGCCATTATTCGCGATTAGAACGTCGGGGGAGTCGCTGCACTTATCAATTCACACTCAACTTTACCCCTATTACGAAAACGGTGCGGCTTTCGAGTTTCGAAGTAGTAAGAATCGCCAGCTTTGAGGACACGGGTTTGACTGCCAACGGTAATTTCGATTTCACCACGGATGACAACGCCGCCTTCCTCTCCTTCATGCTGCATGAAGTCGGTACCGGTGTCGGAACCGGGTGGGTAGATTTCGCGGAGGATAGCAAGTTCTCTTCCTTCTCGTTTGGCACCGACAAGCAGCATTTTGATGGTGCCGTCGCCTAAGTCTGCCATTTGATCGGCATTGAAGAAGATCTCATCTTTGGGTTCCACGTCTAGAGTGAAGAACTCACCCATAGAGATTGGAATAGCGTCGAGAATCTTTTTGAGTGAACCCACTGAAGGGTTCACCAAATTTTGCTCAATTTGAGAGATCATGGAGTTGGTAACACCGCTTCGCTTTGCTAGCTCTCGCTGCGATAGGCCGCGCATTGTACGAATGGTTTTTAGCTGTTTCCCTACATCCATGAATCTCTCTCCAAATTGATTTAATTATCAGCTAGTTAATTCCGTTTACTGCTGACTCATCTTCATTTCTAGCAGCCTACGCTTTTCTGCCTTTGCCATCAACCACCACGCGATAAATGTGGCACATGAAACCGCTAGTATCGTGAGCGTCGCCAGTGCATTGATCTTAGGGCTCACCCCAAGTCTGACGCTGGAGAACACCACCATAGGTAAAGTCGTTGCACTTGGCCCTGACACAAAACTCGCAATCACGAGATCGTCTAAAGACAAGGTAAACGCCAGCAACCAACCCGCCAAAATTGCCGGTGCAATAGAAGGTAGCGTAATTTGAAAGAACACCTTCCAAGGCGGTGCACCTAAGTCCATCGCGGCCTCTTCAATTGAGCGGTCGACTTCTTGAAGCCGTGAGCTAACAACTACCGTGACATAAGCAGTGCAAAACGTCACATGGGCTATCCAGATGGTCATCATGCCGCGTTGGCTGAAGATATCGAACACCTGCCCCATTGCAATAAACAAAAGCAACAATGACAAACCAGTAATCACTTCTGGCATCACCAAAGGCGCGGTAATCATAAACGCAAAGCCCGTCTCTCCTTTGAACTTTCCAAACCGGTTAAGGACAAAGGCGGCAATGATGCCTAGAACCACAGCAGCACTTGCCGATAGGAACCCAATAATCAGACTGAGCTTCACACCACCCATTAATAAGTCATCTTCAAGCAGCTCAAAATACCATTTGAATGAAAATCCAGACCAAACCGTTACCAAGCGGTTCTCGTTAAACGAGTAGATGATCAGAATCAGAATTGGTAGATAAAGGAACGCAAAGCCCACGCCCAATATCACCCATTTAAGTTTGCTGTTGTAAACTGGGATGTCGTTCATCCTTGAGCCTCCAATTCACGTTTTTGATAGCGGTGGAACCATAGAATTGGCAGCATCAGAATAAGCAGCATCACTATGGCGACGGCGGATGCCACAGGCCAGTCTCGGTTGTTGAAGAACTCTTGCCACAAGACCTTACCGATTAGAACGGTATCGGGCCCACCGAGCAACTCTGGGATAACAAATTCACCTACGGCTGGAATAAACACCAGCATAGAGCCTGCGATGATGCCCGCTCGTGTCAGTGGAACCAGCACGGTAAACAGCGTTGTCATTGGTTTAGCGCCCAAGTCGCTCGCGGCTTCAAGTAGCGAATAATCGACTCGCATTAGCGCTGTGTACAGCGGCAACACCATAAACGGCAAGTAGGTGTAGATAATGCCAATATAAACAGCCGTATCTGTGTGAAGGATTTGCAATGGCTCGTCAATAACGCCAGACATCAGCAAGACATTATTAAGCAGTCCGTTATTTTTTAGGATACCTATCCATGCGTAGACTCGGATCAGGAAGCTCGTCCACGAAGGTAGGATAATGAGCATCAAAAGCACATTACGAGTACTTGGCGTAGAGTGAACAATTGCCCACGCAATCGGAAAACCAATGATAAGACACAACGACGTCGAGACAAAGGCGATACGAATCGACTGAATATAAGAAGACGCATAGAGATCATCTTCAATCAGGTACTGGTAGTTCCCTATATTGAGCAGTAATTGCAGCTGTTGCTCAGCATAACTCAGTAGCTCTGAATAAGGCGGGATGGCGATCTGTGCTTCTGCAAAACTGATCTTAAATACGATAAGAAACGGCAGCAGAAAGAACAGTAGGAGCCAACCGTATGGTACGGCGAGTAGTAGACACTTAGGTGTCGGTACAATGCTCCAAATATTAAGTTTGGCTGGTTTCTTCATATCTTGAGTACCACACAACTTTCCTTGTCCCAGCAAAGATTGACTCTTTGCTCCCATGTAGGCATTCCTTTCCTAACGCGACTGGTATTTTGCAATGTTGCGGTCACCAGTTTACCGGAGTCGAGTCTGACGTGATAAATCGACTGGTTGCCCATGTAAGCAATATCTTCAACAATGCCACTGCAATGATTTGGCGACGGATTCATAGGGTCGCACAGTGTGATTTTCTCAGGCCTAACAGCAATCGACACTGAAATACCTGGCGCACCAGAGATACCGTGACTGATGGAGATAGGGTTGCCCATATCGGGAGTGCGAACGGTTGAATGGTCGGCTTCATTGGTTTCAAGCACGCCTTCAAAGATGTTGACCGAACCAATAAATTTCGCGGCAAATTTGGAGTTCGGGTGCTCGTAAATCGACTCTGGCGAACCAATCTGTACGAACTGCCCTTTGTTCATAATGGCGATGCGGGTTGCCATAGTCATGGCTTCTTCTTGGTCGTGGGTTACCATTACACAGGTTACGCCGACACTTTCTAGGATATCGACCACCTCAAGCTGCATCTTTTCTCTAAGGTTTTTATCCAGTGCACCCATTGGCTCATCGAGTAGCAATAGTTTTGGTTTTTTGGCTAGACTTCTTGCCAACGCGACACGTTGTCTTTGTCCACCTGATAGTTGATGCGGCTTACGCTTGGCAAAATCCGTCATTCGTACCAACTCGAGCATGTGCTTCACTGTCGCGTCGATCTCTTTGCTTGGCATGCCGTCTTGCTTCAGACCAAAGGCGATGTTCTTCTCCACCGTCATGTGTGGGAATAGCGCGTACGATTGGAACATCATGTTCACTGGTCGTTTGTAAGGCGGAATGTCTGCCAGATCTTCACCATCTAGGATAATTTGGCCGGCGCTCGGCTGTTCAAACCCTGCCAACACACGCAATAGCGTCGATTTACCGCAACCAGAAGCACCCAATAGCGCGAATAGCTCACCTTGATTGATGGTGAGATCGATGTTGTCCACGACAACGTGACCGTCGAAATCCTTGGTCAGACCTCGAATTTCCAATAGTGGTTTTGGTGGCACTGGGGCAACGTGTTGATGGTTAAGCTCTGTGTCGAGTGACATCACTGTCATGGTAGTCTCCAAGCAAACGGGGCGACCCAAGTTGGGTCGCCAAAATTGACTTATCAGTTTTTAAGGAAGTCGGTCCAAGCGCGAGTCATGGCACGAGATGTTTTGTGTGGCAACATCTTCGAGCTATATAGCTTCGCTTGCGCTTCTTCTGTTGGGTAAATTCCTGGATCGTCTAGAATTTCTGCGTCAATAAACTCACGCGATGGTGGGTTCGGGTTCGCATACCAAACATAGTTACTGATCTCAGCAATCACTTCTGGACGAAGTAGATAGTTGATAAACAAGTGAGCATTCTCTGGGTGCTTCGCCTCCTTTGGAATCGCCATTAGGTCGAACCAAGCCAAAGCGCCCTCTTTAGGAATCGAGTACGCGACTTCTACACCATTGTCCGCCTCAGCAGCGCGATCAGCCGCTTGAAGAACGTCACCAGACCAACCGATCGCTACACAGATATCACCGTTTGCTAGGTCATTGATGTATTGCGATGAATGGAAGTACGTCACGTATGGACGAACTTCTTTAAGCAACGCCAATGCGTCTTTCTTGTAGTCATTTGGATCGGCACTGTTTGGATCCTTGCCGATATAATTCAGCGCAGCCGCCATGATTTCGGTTGGCGCATTCAAGAAGCCAACACCACATTTACTGAGCTTTTCCATGTTCTCTGGCTTGAACACGAGATCCCAGCTGTCGACAGGCGCATCTTCGCCAAGTACTGCTTTCACTTTCTCAACGTTGTAACCGATGCCCGTCGTACCCCATAGGTAAGGGACTGAATAGTCGTTACCTGGATCAACGGTGTCCGCAAGAATACCCATCAGTTTAGGATCAAGGTTCTGATAGTTGGTCAGCTTAGACTTATCGAGTTTTTGGAAAGCCCCCGCTTTCGCCTGACGACCTAAGAAGTCGTTACTCGGTACAACAAGGTCAAAACCTGTATTGCCCGACAAGATCTTCGCTTCTAACACTTCGTTTGAATCGAATACGTCATACACAACTTTGATGCCGGTTTCCGCTTCAAACTTCGCTATGGTGTCTTCTGCAATGTAATCTGACCAATTGTAAATGTTGAGGACTTTTTCCTCAGCAGCAAAAGATGTCATTGAGGTAAGCCCCATTGTCATCCCTAACGCCACACCAAAGTATGCTTTTGCTTTCTCCATTTGGATCTCCGTTTCCTGTTTGCTCTTTGGTTAATACCTTTATTGTGCTTTTCTAGGTATTGGGTAGTCTCGTCGGCTACTGCGAAACGTCGGCGAGTGTTTTGTCGAGTGCGAGTTTTGCTTTTTCGATGAATTCATCGATCTCGTCTCGGGTAATAATTAACGGTGGCGAACAAATCATGGTGTCCCCTACCGCTCGAAGAACGACACCTGAGTTAAAACAGTTCTCACGACAGCGCGTCCCTACATCGAGGTCTTTGTGATATCGCTCATTGGTTTGTTTATCTTTGACCAGCTCAATCGCACCAACCAGACCTTTGGTTCTTGCTTCACCGACCATTGGATGCTCTAAAAGCTCACTCCAACGAGACGCAAAGTAAGGCGCGGTATCTTCGCGAAGTTGGTTGATGATATTGCGGTTCTGCATCTCCTTGATATTGGCAATGGCAACCGCACAGGCAGCTGGGTGACCTGAGTAGGTAAACCCGTGGGCAAACTCAGTGTCTGCATCCGTCAACACCTTTGCAACGTGGTCTCGCACCATCACACCACCAAGTGGCAGATAGCCCGAAGTAATACCTTTTGCCATACACATGAGGTCTGGTTTGATGTTGTAAGTTTGGCTTGCAAACCACTCACCTGTTCGTCCGAAACCACAGATCACTTCATCAGCAATCAGAAGAATTTCATACTTATCACAGATACGTTGAATTTCTGGCCAGTAGCTGTCTGGTGGGATAATCACGCCACCAGCACCTTGGATAGGCTCAGCGATAAATGCAGCGACATTCTCTTCGCCAAGTTCAAGGATCTTCGCTTCAAGCTGACGTGCTCGCTCCAAGCCAAACTCGTCAGCATCCATCCCTTGACCTTCACCGAAGTGATACGGCTGATCAATATGGGTAATATTTGGCAATGGCAAACCACCTTGCGCATGCATAAACGCCATACCACCCAGGCTTGCGCCCGCCATCGTACTGCCGTGGTAGGCATTCTTACGGCTAATGATGGTTTGTTTGTTTAGCTTACCTAAGCTTGTCCAATAGTGGCGAACCATGCGAACAACGGTGTCGTTACACTCAGAGCCTGACCCGGTAAAGAACACATGATTCATCCCTTCTGGTGCTACTTCAGCAAGCAGCGTCGAAAGCTCAACAGCAGGTGGATGAGTAGTCTGGAAAAACAGATTGTAGTAAGGCAACTCTTTTAACTGATTCGTCGCCGCTTCAATAAGAGGCTCACAGTTGTAGCCCATATTCACGCACCAAAGCCCCGCCATTCCATCTAAGATTTTGTTGTCGTGTTCATCATAGATGTAGATGCCTTCTGCACGAGTAATGACTCGTGACCCTTTGTCATTTAGTGCTTTGAAGTTAGTAAATGGATGCAAGCAGTGTGCGCTGTCTTGCTCTGTCCATTTTGATCCGTTTTGTACTGACATAAATTAATTTCCATTTCCTGCTGTTTAATTAATGCTCTTTTCGATAGCTTTGCCTTAGTTACACGTTTAAAAGTAAGAATTCTCGCTCCCAAGAACTGATGACTTGGAAGAAGGTCTTGTACTCCTTGCGTTTGATTGCCACATAAGCCGATACAAATCGATCGCCTAAGATTTCTCGTAGTTCATCACTGTTCTCAAGCAGAACAAGCGCATCTTCTAGATTGTGAGGAAGCGAGTATGGTTCGGTTGTCATATCGCCTGTACTCTTTTCCGTTGGTGTGAGTTTTTCTTTCATACCAAGGTAACCACACGCTAAGGTCAGAGCCATTGCTAGATATGGGTTAGCATCTGCGCCCGCGTAGCGGTTTTCTAAACGCCTTGAATCACGATCAGACACTGGTACACGAAGGCCAACGGTACGGTTGTCTTCACCCCAAGCCACATTGGTTGGTGCTGAATCACCGAATACCAAACGGCGGTAGGAGTTCACGTTTGGAGCAAAGAACGCAATCGCCGCTGGCGTATATTTCTGCATGCCGCCGATGTAATTCAAAAACAGTTCGCTGTTTGAACCATCTTCGTTTGCGAATAGGTTTTTGCCTTTACCATCAACCAAGCTTTGATGGATGTGCATTGCACTACCCGGTTCGTCTTCCATTGGTTTTGCCATAAAGGTCGCGTAAACATCGTGTCTTAATGCCGCTTCACGCACTGTACGTTTAAATAGGAAAACTTGATCCGCTCTGTCTAGTGGCTCGCCGTGGTCAAAGTTAAGCTCCATCTGCGCTGCGCCAGACTCATGAACTAAAGTATCTACATCCAAACCCTGCGCTTCGCAGTAGTCGTACATGTCTTCGAAAATAGGGTCGAACTCGTTAACCGCATCGATACTGAATGACTGCCTCGCTGTTTCCGGGCGACCATTGCGACCAATTGGCGGCTCAAGTGGGTAATCCCAATCAAGGTTTTTCTGAACTAAGAAAAACTCCAGCTCTGGCGCGACAACTGGGTGCCAGCCTTCTTTCTCGTAAAGACTTAACACACGACGCAATACCGCTCGCGGAGAGATATCGACTGGGTTTCCTTCTACGGTGTAGCAGTCATGAATCACCTGTGCCGTAGGCTCTTTAGTCCAAGGCACAAATCGAATCGTGTTTTGGTCGGGCTCCAGTGTCATGTCCTTCTCGGTCAGGTCGATCATACTTTCATCGTCTGGCCAATCGCCGGTTACGGTCTGGAAAAAAACCACTTCGGGAAGACGCATGCCCCCTTCTCGAAGGAATTTTTTCGCTGGCATGATTTTGCCTCGAGCGTTACCCGTGATATCCGGGATCAAACACTCAACTTCAGTAATACGGTTCTCTTCTATCCATTTCCTAATCGTTTCCATAAATCCTTCTTTTCGTTACTCGCTCAACGAATTTATCAATAAGCTCCCATTTAGCATTGGCACCGACCTGTATAAATGTCAAACAATGATGTTAATTATTTTGCAACTTTTGAGATGGCGATTAACATTTTAGATACATTAGTGTTGTGTTTTACTGAACATTGTGTCTATGGTTAAAAAGCAACCAACACGGTCAAGCCCAACTTAGGGCTTGATATATAAGGAATCGTTGGGAAAAGTGGAGGAGCCACAGTGGGAACGAGTCAACTTGCGAGTAGCGCAGACAACATCGAACCAATTCAACTTGGTCACGAAAAGCTTACAATTGAACGATTTATTGAACAGCACCCAGATGTCACCAGTTTGGATTTGATCCTGTTCGATATGAATGGAGTCGTTCGTGGCAAGCGTGTCCCCATCACCCAACTCAGCAAAGTTTTAGAACAAGGTATTTGTCTGCCCGCATCGGTTTTCGCACTGGATATTTGTGGTGAGACAGTTGAAGAAACCGGGCTTGGTTTTGAAAAAGGCGACGGTGATAGGATCTGTCGAATGGTAACAAGTTCACTCACGACCACGCCGTGGCAAGAGAACAGCGCCCAAGCCATCGTAACTATGTTTGAGCCAACTTCAAATCAACCTTTCTTCGCCGACCCAAGACATGTACTGGAAGTTCAACTAGAGAAATTTACTAGCAAAGGACTCAAGCCTTGTATCGCAGTTGAGCTTGAGTTCTATCTTCAAGATCTCGAAACAGACGAAGCGGGCAGCCCACAACCACCACTCATGCCAATCAGCGGCGAGCGTATGACACAAACACAGGTGTATTCTCTAGAAGAGCTGGATGAGTTCAAAGCTTTCCTGGATGAGATCATCAGTACATGTGAAGAACAAAATATCCCGGCAGAAAACATTACTGCCGAGTACGCACCTGGGCAATTCGAGGTCAACCTTAAGCATACGGACGATGTTCTGTTAGCCTGCGACCATGCCATGCTGTTAAAGCGCGTGGTTCGAGCAGTAGCGAAAAAGCATGGCTTCTATGCCAACTTTATGGCGAAGCCTTATACAGAGTATGCGGGCAACGGCTGTCACGTGCATATCAGCCTGCGAGATGAAACCGGTGCCAATGTTTTTGGTGAAGATGAAAGCATTCTTCTGAACGCCATTGCTGGCGTATTGGCACACCTTGAAGATAGCATGGCCATCTTCGCGCCTAACGCTAACTCTTATCGCCGACTTCAGCCTAATATGTTTGTTCCGCTGCACGCAACTTGGGGCTGGGATAACCGAACCGTTGCAGTACGAGTACCCGCAAGTGGTCAATCAGACAAGCGTATCGAACATCGACTCTCTGGCGCCGATGTTAACCCCTACCTCACCGTCGCGGTGTTGCTCGCGTCTATTCTCGACGGCATCGAAAACAAACTCACTCCACCACAGCCAATAGAAGGTGACGCTTCTTTGCTAGAACTTCCAATGCTGCCTATCTCTTGGGATATGTCACTGCATGAGTTCGCTAACAGCCAGTTTATGAAGCGCAGCTTTGGTGAAGAATTCTGCAAGGTTTACTTAGCAAACAAAAAACATGAGCAAGCTCGCTTCTCGGCGCAAGTCTCACCATTAGAATATCAGTGGTACAAGTAAAGTAAGGATACAAAATGAAAGTGAAGCACACAGACTCCTATTACGCGGCATCGCGAAATCAGCAATTCGATTTTCCTAAACTGATGGGAGATCATGTTGCCGACGTCTGTGTTATTGGCTCCGGAATCACCGGAGCCACCGCCGCACTAGAACTTGCTAACAAAGGCTTTAAAGTTATTGTCCTAGAAGCCAATCGTGTTGGCTGGGGCGCTTCTGGTCGAAGCGGTGGTCAAGCTATCTTTGGCTGGGCATCCGAACAAGACACCTTAGAAAAGATGGTCGGCAAATCCGATGCACGAAAGCTATGGGACATTTCAGTTGAAGCGTTAACGCTGACCAAGTCTAACATCAACAAGTACAATATTGATTGTGATTGGCGTGATGGCATGGTGCATGTGGGCGTCAAACGTCGCCATGATAAAGAGCTCAAAGCTTGGTATGACGACCTCACTGAAAACTACGGATATGAATCCCTAGAAATGTGGGATCAAGAAGAGACCCGCCACCGCATAGCGAGCGACAAATACACCTCTGGAATGTTCGATAGCAACAGTGGTCACCTGCATCCACTTAATTACACCCTTGGATTGGTTAATGCAGCCAAACAAGCGGGCGCAGAGTTTTATGAAGATAGCGCCGTGACCAAAATCGAACACGGTGATCCTGCTACCCTATTCACAAAAAACGGCACCGTAAAAGCCAATCACGTCATCCTCGCTTGTAACGCCTATATGGATGGTTTGGAGACTAAGTTAGAAAACAAAGTCATGCCTGTAGGTACTTATATCTGTGCCACTGAGCCTTTAGGTGAAGAGGTCACCGGGGCGCTTATGAAAGATCACATCGCTGCTTGTGACATAAACTTCGTATTAGATTATTTCCGCTGCTCTGGCGATCACAGGATGCTATTTGGCGGACGAGTCAGCTACTCAGGCATGGCACCTTTCAACCTAGAAAAAGCCATGCGCGGACGAATGGTCGACATATTCCCTCAGCTATCCGACGCAAAGATCGATTATGCATGGGGTGGTAATGTCGCCATCACCATGAACCGCGCGCCACACTTTGGCCGCCTAAAACCTAATGTCTATTTTGCCCAAGGCTTTTCCGGTCACGGCATCGCAGCGACGGGGATGGCAGGCACACTCATGGCTGAGTGCGTAGCAACCACCGCAGAACGCTTCGCGATTTTTGATAAGATCCCGCATATGCCATTCCCAGGCGGGAGGCTGTTTAAGACACCGGCATTGGTGCTAGCGATGTCCTACTATAGAGTAAGAGACATTCTTTAGAACATTTAAACTGGAGCCAGCATCAATATCACTGGCTCCTTCGATCTCCTAAAAACCACACCACTCTCTGCTCACATAATCCACGCCAATCACGCACCACGAGAAAGAAAGTTCTTCCCCTAGAACACTATTCACAACCGCGTTAGCTGCGAAACTCAACATAGAGGGAGCTAGAAGGGGTAACGATCGACTAACTGCTTTTTGCACCTAACGCTATCCCATCTTTGGCAACTGCTCTGTTATCAATACGAGTTACCTACAACTGATCAATTGAATAATGTGACATCCCCAAAACTAGATCTACATCTCATTAATTACATTTGTAATACATTAATATTAATGACATTCTAGAACACACCGTGCTTCTAGAATCGGCTGAGTCGCAAATGCGACTGAATGCCCTCATTATCTCGTTCGACCCCAAGCGATAGAGGTAAACCAAACCTACTTGATAAGAATAAGAGCATTGCCTATCGAGCAATGTTCACTTACACCCTTAGTTAAAGTGAGCGTCACGTGCTTTGACTTTGGATCTCCTAATGTCGTTTAGCCCTCGCACTATTACAGGTGGTGCGAGGGTCTTTTTTTATGTATGACAGTATCCCGTTTGGAAATCCAGATTGCGCTCGCCAGCTCCCACAAATTAATAAGACCTCAAAACATTTTATATCAGTAAATTTGGCATCTAAACCAGCCTTCAATCACTATCAAGTGACATTAATGAATAGCATGCGTCCAGAGCTAGTTGTCATGACGTCACCAACCAGTAACAAAACCACTCAAACTTCTGTTTTAACGAAACAAAACATCAAGTCTTTGCAATTTCATTCGTCTATCTACCAAGCCAACAAAAGTAGCATCAATGTTAACTATTGGTTTGTTTTTCACATGAGTTTCACACAAATAATTTGAGGTCTAACTAAATTTTCGTTACGCTATATTTAACTAACCGTTCAATTAAAAATAAAAAGGATACAAAATGCCGAAAGTTGGCATGCCCGAAATCAGGAAGCCTCAACTTGTCAAAGCAACGATGGCGGTTATCGATCGCGTCGGGTTGCATGCGGCAAGTATTGCGTTAATCAGCAAAGAAGCAGGCGTTTCTACTGGAATAATCAATCATTACTTTGGTGGTAAGCATGGGCTGCTTGAGGAAACGATGCGAGAAATCCTGCGTCAGCACTCAACGACCATTACATCAAAACTTGCCCAGTTATCTAGCTCGGCTCACCAGCAGAGAATCATTGCGATTGTTGATGGAAACTTTGTTGGCTTTCAGGCAGAAAACCAAGTTGCTAAAACTTGGCTAGCGTTTTGGTCATACTCAATGCACGACGACAAGTTAAAACGCCTCCAGCACGTGAATGAAAAGCGCTTGCTCTCCCACCTTAAAATTGAACTCAAGGGACTTTTAGATGCTCCGCAAGCAGACATTGTTGCTCATGGTATCGCTGCTTTGATTGACGGTATTTGGCTTCGTGGCACGCTCAACCCGCAAGGCATAGATGCCGACAAAGCACGAGTGATCATCAACGATTATCTCGACAAACAACTCACTTTCTATTCCCAAAAATAACTCTAAAGTCAGATCTTCAAATGGATATGAAAACACTATTTATCGATGGAAAAGCGCAGTCAGCAACGTCTGGCGAAAGCTTTGTTACTTATAACCCCGCCAATGGCGAGCCGCTAGCGACCATCGGCCTTGCAAGCCAACAAGACCTTGATCAGTCGGTCGAGTCTGCTAAGCGAGGCTTTGCCGTATGGTCAGCGATGAGCCCTGTCGAGCGCAGCCGAATTTTGCTTAAAGCTGTATCAATTCTGCGCGAACGTAACGACGAACTGGCTGCACTTGAAGTGGCAGACACAGGCAAACCTATTCAAGAAGCGATTGAAGTTGATATTGCAACCGGAGCGGATGTTATTGAATACTTTGCGGGTCTTGTGCCTGCTATGCAAGGTGAACAGCAGCCATTGAGTGAAAGCCAGTTTTTCTACACTCGCCGCGAGCCACTAGGCATTTGTGCTGGCATTGGCGCGTGGAATTACCCGATTCAAATTGCGATGTGGAAGTCTGCGCCGGCTCTAGCTGCAGGCAACGCTATGATCTTCAAGCCTTCTGAAGAAACCCCCCTTACTGCACTCAAATTGGCAGAAATCTTCACTGAAGCGGGATTGCCTGATGGCGTGTTCAACGTTGTCCAAGGTGATCACCGTGTTGGTCAAATGCTAACGGCTCATCCAGATATCGCCAAAGTGTCATTCACTGGTGAATCAGGCACAGGCAAGCAAGTGATGGCTGACAGTGCGAAGACACTAAAACAAGTTACGATGGAACTGGGTGGCAAGTCACCAATGATCGTATTTGACGACGCCAAGCTCGATAATGCGGTTTCTGCTGCGATGGTCGCTAACTTCTACACGCAAGGCGAAGTATGCACTAATGGCACTCGTGTATTTGTCCATGAGTCGATCTGTCCGCAATTTATTGAACAGCTAAAAGTTCGTACAGAAAAGCTCGTTGTCGGTAACCCAATGGATATGGACACTCAAATTGGCGCACTCATTTCCAAAGACCATTTGAGCAAAGTTCTACAAGCCATTGAAAGTGCAAAAGAGAGTGGTGCAACACTGCTAACGGGTGGCTATCAAGTGACTAACAATGGCCTAGAGCGCGGTAACTTTGTTGCACCAACCGTGTTTGTTGACTGTGATGACAGCATGCCGCACGTCCAGCAAGAAATCTTTGGCCCTGTCATGTCGGTACTTAAGTTCAAAGACGAGCAAGAAGTCATTGAGCGAGCGAACAAAACCGACTACGGCCTAGCAGCCGGAGTGTTTACCCAAAACCTATCTCGTGCTCACCGCGTTATTCATCAGATGCAAGCGGGTATTTGCTGGGTCAACACCTGGGGAGATTCGCCTGCTGAAATGCCAGTTGGTGGATACAAGCATTCAGGCATTGGCCGAGAAAATGGTCCAGAAACTCTTAAGCACTACACCCAAACCAAGAGTGTTTTAATAGAGCTTGGCGATTACGCCAGCCCTTACGCCTAACTCAAATCACGGAGAGATTAAATGATGCAACGCTACGATTATATTATCGTCGGCGCGGGTTCGGCCGGCTGTGTGTTGGCGGATCGGCTAAGTGAAAGTGGTCAACATCAGGTTCTACTGCTTGAAGCGGGTGGCTCCGATCAGAGTATTTTCATCCAGATGCCCACTGCCCTTTCTTACCCAATGAATACCGAGAAATATGCTTGGCAGTTTGAGACTGTTCAGGAGAAAGGCCTCGATGGCCGTCAGCTTCATTGTCCACGCGGTAAAGTACTTGGCGGCAGTTCATCCATCAACGGTATGGTATATGTGCGCGGTCATGCTTGTGACTTTGATGAATGGGAAGAGCACGGCGCAAAAAACTGGAACTACCAAACCTGCCTACCCTATTTTCGTAAAGCGGAAAGCTGGATTGGCGGCGAAGATAATTACCGTGGTGGTAGTGGTCCTGTTGGTACGTGCAATGGCAATGACATGAAACGTAACCCACTTTATCAAGCCTTCATAGATGCAGGTAAAGAAGCGGGCTATCCAGAAACTCAAGACTACAACGGTTATCAGCAAGAGGGCTTTGGCCCAATGCACATGACAGTTGATGGCGGTGTGCGAGCTTCAACCTCCAACGCTTACTTAAAGCGTGCACTAAAACGCCCTAATCTGACGCTAATCAAGGGGGTCGTCGCACACAAAGTCCTCCTTGAAAACAAGCAAGCGATAGGCGTTGAATTTGAAAAATCAGGCGCTGTTAAACAAGCGTTCGCCGATCAAGAAGTCATTTCAAGTGCCGGCTCAGTGGGTTCAGTCCAGCTATTGCAACTCTCGGGCATAGGCCCGAAAGCTGTATTGGAACAAGCGGGGGTTGAGCTTACCCACGAACTGCCAGGTGTGGGTGAAAACTTGCAAGATCACCTTGAAGTCTACTTCCAATATCATTGCTCTCAGCCTATCACGCTTAACAGCAAGCTTGGGCTTATTAGCAAAGGCCTCATCGGCACTGAATGGGTTTTAACGCGCAAGGGCTTGGGGGCAACCAATCACTTTGAATCATGTGCGTTTATCCGCTCGCGCGAAGGGTTGAAATGGCCGAATATCCAGTATCACTTCTTACCTGCTGCTATGCGTTATGACGGCCAAGCTGCCTTTGATGGTCACGGCTTCCAAGTTCATGTTGGCCCAAATAAACCGCAAAGTCGCGGATCCATTGCCATTACCTCCGCCGACCCTAAAGACAAGCCGAAGATCGAATTTAACTACATCTCTACAGAACAAGATAAGCAAGACTGGCGAGACTGTATTCGCCTCACTCGTGAAATCTTAATGCAGCCAGCAATGGACGATTATCGTGGTGAAGAGATTCAACCAGGTAGCAAGGTTGCAAGTGATGCCGCTATCGACCAGTGGGTGAAGGAGAATGTCGAAAGCGCTTATCACCCTTCGTGCAGCTGCAAAATAGGCGCCGATGATGACCCAATGGCGGTATTGGATGAATACTGCCGCGTAAGAGGAATTCAAGGTTTACGTGTTGTTGATTCATCCATCTTCCCAACGATTCCAAACGGCAACCTCAATGCGCCCACCATCATGGTGGCTGAACGTGCCGCCGACATGATTCTGGGTCAACCAATGCTTAAATCGACCAATCAACTGGTTTGGATCGCACCAGATTGGCAACAAAAACAAAGAATTAACGCTCCAAGTAGAGAGCTAAATTAACCTCAAAAGTCAGTAACCATTACAAGGAAAACACCATGTCTATGATGACAAAAACACTGTCAACCCTCGCTTTAAGTAGCCTCGCGATGAACGCTTATGCCAATCAATGTGAAACGGTACGTTTTGCTGACGTAGGTTGGACAGATATCACCGCCACCACAGCGGTTACGTCTGAACTACTCAAAGGCTTAGGCTACCAAACCAAAACGGATTTACTGTCTGTCCCTGTTACCTACTCTTCAATGGCGAACGGTGATATCGATATCTTCCTTGGCAACTGGATGCCAACAATGGAGGGAGATATCGCTAAATACCGTGAAGCTGGCACAGTAGAGACCGTTCGTGCCAACCTAGAAGGGGCAAAGTACACCCTAGCGGTCCCTAAATACGTTTATGACGCTGGAGTAAAAAGCTTTGCGGATCTTGCAAAGCATGCTGACAAATTCAAAGACCGCATCTACGGTATTGAGCCAGGCAATGACGGCAACCGCCTCATTCAATCAATGATCGATAGTGACGCATTTGGTCTGAAGGAATTCAGCCTAGTTGAATCAAGTGAAGCAGGCATGGTGTCTCAAGTCACGCGTGCTGTGCGCCGCAACCAATGGATCGTCTATCTTGGCTGGGCTCCACACCCAATGAACAGCAATATCGAGATGGCTTACCTAGACGGCGGCGATGACTTCTTTGGTCCAAACTATGGCGGAGCCAATGTTTACACCAACGTCCGAAAAGACTACCTAAATGAGTGCCAAAACGTCGGTAACTTGCTAAAAAACCTGGAATTCAGCTTAGAAATGGAAAACGAGTTGATGGAAGCGATCTTGAACCAAAATGTGAAACCTGCGAAAGCAGCTCAGCAGTGGTTGAAAGCGAATCCACAACAAGTTGAAGCCTGGTTAGAAGGTGTGAAAACGCTAGCTGGTGAAGACGCTCAAGGCGCAATAAACAGCTACATCAACTCAAAAGCTTAACGAATGATGTGCTTGGTGGGCACCTCGCCCACCTCTTGTCACACGCTAGAATAATCATTACCACAAAGGCTGTATTGTGAATTTTATTACAGACAACAAAATCCCACTGGGTCGATGGATGGAAGCAGGGGTTGATTGGTTAACCTTTAATGCGGCGGGTCTATTTGATGCGATTGCTATTTTCCTCGAGACCATCATTCTTTTTGCTGTCGATATTTTTAAGTGGATGCCTCCAGCAATGCCCATTGCGATTACCGCAGCACTTGCTTGGTACTTGCACCGTAGTATTCCACTCGTTTTATTTGTTATTGGTGCTCTGCTCACCATTCTTAATCTTGGCTACTGGCAAGAAATGCTAGAAACCTTTGTTTTGGTTTTTGCCGCGACAACGATTTCTGTATTAATTGGCGTCCCTGTAGGGATCATGGCCGCACACCGTCCTTGGTTGTATACCATTTTGAGACCGATCCTCGATTTAATGCAGACAGTCCCGACTTTCGTTTACCTGATCCCAACCTTGGTTTTATTTGGGCTTGGTATCGTACCGGGGCTGATCTCTACCATTATTTTTGCCATCGCGGCGCCAATTCGATTGACGTATCTCGGCATCACAAAAGTGCCAGAAGAACTCGTTGAAGCGGGCAAAGCGTTTGGTGCAACTCGCATGAAGCTACTATTCAAAGTCGAACTACCCGCAGCAATGCCAAGCATAATGGCTGGTGTCACTCAGTGCATTATGTTGTCGCTTTCTATGGTAGTGATTGCTGCCCTTGTTGGTGCTGATGGCCTAGGAAAGCCTGTGGTTCGAGCGTTGAATACAGTGAACATCTCCCAAGGCTTTGAGGCAGGACTGGCTATTGTTCTTGTGGCAATCATCCTCGATCGTCTGTGTAAATCACCAAACCAAAAGGAAGCTTAATCATGGATGCGATTACTATTCGAAACCTCGATGTCGTGTTTGGTGACAAACCACAATTGGCACTAGATCAATTAGATAGCGGCAAGTCTCGCCAAGAAATTATCGATGAAACTGGTCAAGTTGTCGGTGTTGATAATGTCTCTATGTCAGTCAAAGAAGGGGAAATTTGCGTTCTCATGGGACTCTCAGGCTCGGGGAAATCCAGCTTGCTTCGTGCTGTGAATGGATTAAACGAAATTTCTCGTGGCAACCTTGAAGTCAAAAATGGCGAGGCTCAAGTCGACCTCGCTAGTTGTGATGAAGACACCTTACGCCATTTACGGACTCACCGGATATCTATGGTATTTCAAAAGTTTGCTTTAATGCCTTGGCTAACTGTCCTTGATAACGTGGCATTTGGTTTAGAGTTGCAAGGTGTAGGCAAATCAGAACGCCGCATGAGAGCGCGCGAACAACTTGAAATGGTTGGTCTGTCAGAATGGGAAGATAAGTATCCTCACGAACTGTCTGGCGGAATGCAGCAGCGTGTTGGTCTCGCAAGAGCATTTGCGATGGATACCGATATCTTATTGATGGACGAGCCATTCTCAGCACTTGATCCCTTGATACGCGCCCAGCTTCAAGACGAGCTCATCCTGCTGCAAGAAAAACTCAACAAAACCATTTTGTTCGTCAGCCATGACCTCGATGAAGCGCTGAAAATTGGCAACAACATTGCAATCATGGAATCTGGTCGTTTGATTCAACATGGAAAGCCAGAAGAGATTATTCTTAATCCTGAAAACGATTATGTGCGTGATTTTGTCGCGCATACCAACCCTTTGAACGTGCTGAAGGGGCGCTCGTTGATGCAACCCACCAGCGAGCTAAAACGCGAAGACTCACGCTTACAAGTTTGTTGCAGCCAGCAGGTGTGGGTAGAACAATCTTCAGACTCACTTTCATTGGTTCAACAGCCCGGCCTGAGTTTGTTGGAATGGGATAGCGAGCAGCACAAGCTGGAAGACGTTTCCCCTTCTACAGTCGTTGTTGTAAGCCCTGATATAGCCATGCGAGATGCTATTGAACTCAAACACCGTAGCGGGCAGCCAATTTTGCTCTCTGAACAGGGTAAGCTGTTAGGTGTACTCAATGATAACGAGCTCTATCGTGCTCTATTAGGCAACTATAAAAGCACAAAAGCCGCATAATGCCGCTAAATTGCGCATCGTGGTATTTGAACAAAGAAACGCCCAAAGCTAATAGCTTTGGGCGTTTCTTTGTTCAATAGTGTGTCCTACTCAATGAGTTATACGACACTGGTCAATTATCTATTCCACACCCAATGTCGGAGGACAATAGACTTTGATCGGAAACGCACCTTTTCAAGAAATCATTGGGCTATAAAAAGCTAAAGTTTGATCACTTTCTGAAACGTTTTTGGACATTAGTAGCACATTTGCCGAATTTGTCGTCATTCCGCACTCGATGCGGAACCTACTGAACGCGCACACCTAGAGTTAAAAATTGGTTATCGGTGATTTTTATTCCCTAACAGGTGTAACTCATATTTGGACATAAACAATCTAGTTTGTTTTGCTTCTAACGTACCTCATATAGCCGTCGTCCTCACGAAAGTGAGGATCTCCAACCACGTGTAACCAATTAAAAACATTCGACTAAGTCACGTAATTTAGCTTTTCGACGCGCTGAATGAGATTCCCTTTTTCAAGGGAATGACGGCAATTTTGAAGATGGCTTGAAGCACAAAACGGGGCAAAGGCGTGTTTACTATAGCTGGTTCACATAAATCTCTGCTAAGTGAACTGACAGAGTAAAAGTGACAATCTGTATTGGAATCGATCAAACTTTATTGTCTTCCGATACCCAACGATCTTCGCATCTCGCCAATAATTTCTAGCGTATCTATCGTCGCTTGCATCGGATGCTTACCACTCTCAATTTTGCCAAGTTGCAAACATGCATTCGCTTCAGCAATTTGGTATTCAAATCCTGCGCCTGCATGAGGTATTTCAAACACTTCGTTGGCGCTATCGGTTACAAGAGTAGCTTTCTCAGCACCAAAGAATGGCTCCGCTATTTCAATTCGACCATGTTCACCAAAGATCGTCATGGTGTTTGGGGTAGTCACGTTAAAGCTGCAGGTGAATGTGGCGCGGCTATCGCCTTCATATTCCAACACTGCGGAAACACTCTCTTCAACACCTGTCTCACCCACAGTTCCTAAAACCTGCCACTGTATTGGCAACTGGTCAAAAACATAATTCGACAATGCGATATTGTAAATACCAATATCATGCAGTGCTCCCCCACCCTGAATGGGATCGAACAAACGATCGCTGTAGTTGCGTTCCGCTTTAAAGCAGAAATTGGATTGAACTAGTTTGATATCGCCAATCTTTAGTTTCCAGTGCTGTATTTGCTCCCAGGCAGGCAAAAACTTAGACCAAAACGCTTCCATAATAAACACGCCCTGCTCTTTCGACACTTGATGCAAATAGCGAGATTGCTCGGCGGTCATCGTCAGCGCTTTTTCGCACATTACAGCCTTTCCAGCATTCAAGCACATTAAGGCTTGCTCATAGTGAAAGGCGTGAGGTGTTGCAATGTAGATGATGTCGACTTCTGGGTCTTGTGTTAGTGCTTGATAGTCTGAATAGATGGTTTCAATCTGATATTGACCGGCAAACTGCGTAGCGCGCTTCTCGTTTCTACTCGCGACCGCTTGAATGACAGCACCATCAGTCACAGCGATGCCTTTGGCAAAGTTATGGGCAATCCTTCCTGGTCCCATCACACCCCACTTGATCACAAATGCGTTCCTTACTTCCTAGATAAATTATTGACTAACGGTGTTGGCCACTTTAGCAATTTGATTTCGCAGCCATTGATGTGCGGAATCAGAATTTCGGCTTGGGTGCCACACCATACTTAGCCCATGTTCAGAGGCGCCAAATGGCATTGGTAACGCTTTGACGTTCAAACCTTGTGAGAACTTAGTAAACGTCGAATGGGTGACAAGGCCAATGGCTTCCGTTCGACTGATCACGGGGAGCATGTCCACTTCACCGGGCGCACGATACACTATTTTTCGTTTACCAAACTCTGGAAAGTCTTTTTCACTAAAGAAACTTTGACGAGTCTGCCAACGAGACATAACGACGTGTTGCTCGGCCAAATATTCGTCCGTTGTTATTGTCTCGCCAGTTAGTCTGGGATGATCATTGGCAGCAACCACATAGAGCTTCTCTTTGAAGATCTCTTTGGTTTTTAGTGTAGTCACATCAGAACGCGTTCTATCAATGACTAAATCATAACGTTGCAATCGCAGATCGGACTCATGATCTTCGGTAAATAGCGGGTGAACTTCCAGCGACACCTTGGGTGCAATTTTGGCAAATCTTACTAACAGTTCAGGCAACACGGCATAGTTCGCGGCAGAAACAGAAGCAATAGAAAACGTCTTGGTTGACGTTTTGGGATTAAAGTCTCGGGAAGCCTCTAGGGTTGAATTGAAGTTTTTAAGCGACGTTGCCAATGCTGGATAGATGTCATTGGCAAACGTCGTCGGCTCTACGCCACTGGCATTGCGATGAAACAAGGAGTCTTCATATATCTCTCGTAATCGCTTGAGTGCCTTACTTACCGCAGGCTGACTAATACCTAAACGTGTCGCGGCACTGGATAGACTCTGCTCTTCATAGATGGCTACAAAGACTGGGATAAGGTTGAGCTCGGTGTTTTTCATTATTACCTTTTTATCACCTGCAAAGGCTTAGCTCGGTTTTCGCCACCTATCTAAACCTTTTAGTACGAATTGACTCTCGCTTTTTCTCGAAGCGCTATGTTCTAGAAAACTAGACTTTGGTGAACCAGCCTTTGGTGAGGCGTGCTTTAAGTAACTCGGCTTCGGGTCCTTTAGTTGACGCCACATCCAACGACTTTGCGAGGCATCTAACCTATCATCTTGCACCCCTTGACTGGCTTGTTGCCAAGAAGCATCGCTGCGCATTTTTTTGAGTTCGACTTCACCGCTCACTTGGCGGCCTTTTCTGTAAATCAAACGCCTAACACTCGGCCAATCACGATGACGAATCGCTTGAGCCAACTCCCACCAAGGTGGGGTCGGGTGAGTTTTAAAGAATCGATAAGTCAATCTCAAAACCAGTAACAGCGCTAAGGCGATAATCGAAAGTATAACGAATTCAGTTTTATACGTATTGAAAAGTGAACGCCAAGTGTGAGCAACCCGCACTTTTTTAGCTTCCAAAGTCACAGTCTGTACAGATTGCGTTTCGACATCCCACCAGCGAACGACTTGCTCTGGAAAAACCACCTCGCCGCCTGTGGTAACAATGTAAGTGACCTCATCGACTCGTTTTGATTTGTATACGCCGCGCGTTTGGCTGTCTGATAAGACACTGGGTTTCGGATACGCTTTCACGCCAGCAATGCTGTCATCACTCAGTGGCGGCAACATAATAGAGAGTGTGTCGTCAGCTTCAACTTCGAGAGTCCTTACGATACTGTCTCCTGCATGCAGATCTTCGGACGACGCACTCCAGGATTCCTGCACTTTGACATGATTGGCAGAGAACCAAGCTTCGTCTTGAGTAAACGACGCATCCGGAAGATAAGTAAACAGTGACATCGGTTCGGTATACAGTGTCCCAGAGACATTTGAACCATCCGGAGCCGATACTTGAACTCTAACGGGCACTTTGGGTAATCGATATTCTCCACTTTGCTGAGGATATAAGGTTATTTCCCAGCGTTGGCGCGACCATGTCTGACCGTCTTTACGTTCCGTGTAGTTAGTTGCAAGTTGATTGCGCTGCTTCACAATCAAATCCGGCATACCAAAGCCAGAGATACGCGTACCGCCAGTAAACCACCTCGGTGTGGCAACCTCGATATAAAGAATAACTTGTTCGCGTATCGCGGCCGGCTCGGATGCGTTGTCACCTTTGCTAAGCCAAGAGGTTATCTCTACGCCACCTTCTCTTTGCAACTGATTGATAGTCATACTCGCCTGCGCCGAAATCGGGACTAGCAAGATCATCAAGGCCAGAAATAACAGTGAACCCGCTTGAGTAAAGAGTTTCGCTAACTTAACGATGTTCATTGCTGGCTCCCATGCTCACGAAGTTGGATTTGGAATTTGTTTCGCAAAAAGTTTTTCGGGTCTGCTTCAACTTTACGCAGCCATTTATCTGCAAGTTCCTCACTTCCCAATATCTCGTTCGCGTTCAAGGTTTCTTTTAACATCAGCTCTGAGGCGGTATTTTCTTCAGCTCCGTCAGCCGTTCTTGGGTTGTCTCCAAGCTCCATAGACTCTTCTGGACCATCTGTGGTGCCGGACTGGCTCTCACTGACACGATTAATCTCATCCACCAGTTCACTCATGGCTTGATAGTTTTGTTTTGCCACCGCAGCGATACTCTCATCTTTGGTTTTCTCGATAAGATCTTTATAGAGATTTCGTGCTGCAAGATATTCTCGTTGTCTTGCTAAGGTGTTTCCTAGATAAAGAACCGCTCGTTCATCGCCCTGTACTTGTATAAATTGGGACTGCGCCGAGGCAAAATCGCGTCCATAGTAAAAAGCGATGCCCTTATTCATTGGCTCCTGAAAATGATTTGCCGCTTTGATGAATTCCCCTCGGTTAAAGTACCACTGGCCTTGCTGCTCTGGTGTCAGCCATAAATCCATCCAAGTTTGTGTCGCACTGTCCCAAAGTTCTTCGACGGCCGATTTCGGCTCTGTGATCTGTTCGCTGCTTGCAACAGCGGAAACTGTCTCTGCATGGGCTTGATTTAGGAAAATATTGGGGCTGATTAACGTGGCAAGAATCGCCCATTGAACCAACCAACCTTTTCTAAACCACAGCAACGCCAACAGCATCACTGGAAACACTAGGTAGTATCCCATGTCCCGCCACGGCATCGCCGACTCTCCCGAGATCTGCATATGACGCTCAACATCGGACGCAATACTGTTGATATCGCTATCGTCCGTAGTCAATGCGTAGTAACGACCATCGGTTGCACTGGCCAGTTGCTTCAAACTGTCCCAGTCGGTCGCCGAGCTACTATGAATAGCATCGTTACCCACAGCCAATACCATCACCAATTGATTCGTGTCTTGAAAAGCATCTTGATAGCGTTTGATCCCTTCTTGAGAGACACCATCAGAAACAATCAAAATCGAAGCCGAAGGATAGTTTTTTAACTGTGATTGAAGCTCAGGTATTGCCGATTGGACACTCTTTCCCTGCACTGGAATCACTTCAGGTGTGATCGCATTGAGGAATGGCAAGAAGACTTGATTGTCTTGTGTCATCGGCGTCGCAGTATGAGCACTGCCACCGAAAACAATGAGCGACGTTTTGCCCCCTTTTCTCGCTTCCAATAGATCTCGAATCTTGTATTTTGCTCGCTCTAAACGTGACGGCGGTAGGTCTGTTTGATCCATAGATGTGCTGACATCAAGCACAATGGCAAGCGCCCCTTGGTCCTCGCCAAATGGAGAAGCTTCACGCTCCCATGTGGGCCCTGCGCAAATAACAATAGCAATGCTTAAAATAGCACTAAGCAACTTGAGTGGTAGCTGACTCTTCCAGCCCTGCTCTCCTATGATGAGTGCCTTTTGCAAATGCTCGGGGATAATCGTTTTCCAAGCAGCGGTTGTTTCTCGGCGCCAGCGAAGTAGCAGCAATAATCCCAGCGGAACAAACGCTAATAGCCAGATCGGGCGCATAAAATGAAACTGAGAGAAGAACTGCTCAATAGCCAAACTGCTCATGACTCGCTCTCCTGCTGTTTAGTTTCTGCATTTTGATTCGCTGTGAACAAGGAACGACGTATCGTTGCCGCCGAAAATGCGATTAAATACAGTACAACGACGATCATAATTAGGTATTGGTGAACGGTTTGTTTCGGTCGATACTGTGTGCTTTCGTACAATTTCGGCTCCAGCTCTCCTATGGCTTGATAGGCTTGTTGCAAGGCCTCTTGATCCATCGCCTGAAATGCTTGACCACCTGATGAATTAGCAATGTTTTCTATGGTTTGCATGTCAAGTGCCTGTTCACCAACGGTTTCTGGATCACCCATCGCAATAACATGAATCCGTACCTGTTTCGCTGCCGCTACCGTTGCGGCATCTTTGGGCTCAACAAAGCTTCCTGTGTCATTGCCATCGGTTAACACGATCACCACTTTTTCGCGTTCAGCTTCCCCCTGTGATTGCTCGAACACCTTAATCGCAAGGCCAATCGCATCCCCTAGGTGAGTACTTTGCCCTGCCATCGCCACTTCGGTTTGGTTCAATAGTGCAAGCCAAACATCGTGGTCTGCAGTAAATGGGGTTTGCAAATAGGCGGCATCACCAAAAAGAATCAGACCAAGACGGTCTCCATCACGCGTTGCGACAAAATCCGTTAGTACACCTTTTACTGCGTCAAGTCTGGAAATAGCTTGTCCATCCGGTGATAGAAAGTCCATTTCAGACATCGACCCGGAGAGATCGACG
Source organism: Vibrio wakamikoensis (assembly GCF_050337275.1). Taxonomy (NCBI): domain Bacteria; kingdom Pseudomonadati; phylum Pseudomonadota; class Gammaproteobacteria; order Vibrionales; family Vibrionaceae; genus Vibrio; species Vibrio wakamikoensis. The sequence goes on from NZ_JAKJST010000019.1 coordinate 42,865, forward strand.
GCAACCATAACATCACGACCGAGCTTCTCACGGGTTTGAGGCTCACCTAACACGGTCGGTTTGGTCATTGCGAAAACTAATAATATCCACGATATAACCAAAATAGCCCGTTGCCACCACGACGGGTTTAGCTGGCTTGCGCCCTGCTCAGGCTCTTCCCCAAGAATGTCTAATAGGCTTTGGAAAAACGGTACCTTAATGGCGCTCTGCTTCGTTTTGTACGCAGGCACTAATCGATAAACTAAGATCGGCAGTGGTAGCAGCAGTAGCCATAAAGGATGAGTTAAAGAAAGACTGTCCCAACTCATGACGTCTCTCCCATTGCGCTAGAAATAAGACGCTTGGTTTTGTTCAAGGCTCGCGAAATCGTGGCACTCAATGACCAATGTTGCTTAAGCCATGTTGGTGTCGTATGTTTATCAACCCAAAGACAAACCATGTTGTAAACCTGCTTAGCTTCTTGGTCAGTTAATACTACGGATCGAGTGACCAGCGTTTTCAGCCACTTTGCGCCTAAATCTAGATCCAGTTCGCTCGATAGATTTTCGCCTGATGTTTGACCCAAGGTCGATAGCCAAGCTCGGTTAAATTGCTGTGGCTGGTTTGGATACAAATAGTGAAACGTGCTTTTTAGCACGTCGTAGCAAACCAGTGGCATTTCATCGGTGTGGCGATGCATTTCCAATACCTGCTTTGCTTCTTTTCGATAACGCTGCATCTGCTTGTTACAATATGCGAGCGCGAATTTGTAAATGATGAAGGCAACAATCAACAAGGCCAAAACCTGCCAACCCAAGGTTTGAGGAAACCAAGAGATGGCATCAGGATTTGGGACTTCTGACATATTGCGAAGAATATAGGAACTCGGGGCAACTTGGGTCATGATGTAAAGCCTCCGACAGCTCGTTTGAAGGCATCAATATGCTGGCCATCTGTTGATAGTTCTATAACGGGCAATCGCTTCATAGCCATCAATTGCTCAAGCTTTTCCAGGCGATGATGAGCGTGTGCTTTTAAACCTTGGTTCGCTTTGTTCAATTTGGTTTTTTCCGTCACACTCAGCTGATATTTTCCATCTCCAAACACCAACGAAGCAGAATCTAAAATATCGGCTGGTAAAGCAGCTTCCAATGGGTCGGAAATCACCACACTCAAAATATCATTGTGCTGCTGAAGGTACTTGAGCCTATCCAAATCAAACTCAGTCGCGCCTGACCAGTCACTGATAAACAAAATGGTGGCATTCTTGAGCGCTAGGTTTCCTAGCATTCGAATGGTTGAAGAAAAGTTCGCACGCTCACTATCCTCGCTGGCGATATCCAACGTATGGTTCGCGTCATTCAATCGTTTTAGAGCGTGTAACAAATGATTTTGAGAGCGTTGCGGTTTTAGATATTCAATCTGATTCGATCGGCTAATAATAAAACCGACCCGATCGTTATCTTTTAAAATGCGCCACGCGGACAGTGCTGCTATCTCGGTAGCAACCACAGATTTCATGGTATCGACGGAGGAAAAATACATCCCACTGCGCTGGTCAACACAGAGAATAAAGTTGCGGTCTTTTTCCTCTGTGTAAGTGCGAACATGGGGCTTGCCTGTGCGCATGGTGACTTTCCAATCGAGGTTGCGAATATCATCGCCCATTTGATAGTGGCGAAGCTCCTCAAAATTAAGACCACGCCCACGAAAAGGCGAACCATGTCGTCCTGACATTCGCGATTGAGCAACTAAATGTGGCAACAACGAAAACGACTGAACCTGTGATTGCAGATTAACCAAGCGCTCATACGAGGTGTGGATTCGATGATCGTGATTATTAGCGTGTTTAGAAGCCATAGAAGTACCTCGAATGACTTAGCCAATAGCCACAACATCAAGCAAGTGACTAACAACATCTTGCTGCGTCACTTGTTCAGCCAGTGCGTTATAGGACAATGCAATTCTATGGCCAAGTACCATATTGGCAACCGCTCTTACATCATCAGGTTCGACATAATTGCGACCCTGTAACCAAGCATAAGCTCGGCTGCACTTATCTAGAGCAATAGAAGCGCGCGGCGATGAGCCAACAAGAATCCAATCTGCGAGTGACGATTCTGGGTAGCGCTCGGGCTGTCTTGTCGCCATAACAAGGTTAACAATGTAGTTTTCAACCAGTTCTGAAACTTCAATCTCTGGCATTTCACGCCTTGCAGCAAACACGGAATCGGTTGAGATTGTCACTGACTCCGATTCATCCGCTGGCTTCGAGCTGTTAACGCCACCTACTGCGCGCTCCTCATTTCGTACCAACCGAATGATGTCGCGCTCAGCTTCATCTTCTGGGTAATCCACCGTCACTTTCATGATGAAGCGATCCATCTGCGCTTCTGGCAGTGGGTAGGTACCTTCTTGCTCAATCGGGTTTTGCGTTGCCAACACCATAAACAGTTCTGGCAATTTATGGCTATCACCACCCACGGTGACTGTACCTTCCGCCATAGCCTCAAGGAGCGCGGCTTGTACTTTTGCAGGGGCACGGTTGATTTCATCGGCTAAAACGATGCTATTGAAAATCGGACCAGCTTGAAAATGAAGCTGAGGTTTGCCATCTACGTCTTGGTATATCTCAGTACCTGTAACGTCGGAAGGGAGTAGGTCTGGGGTGAACTGAATACGTCCAAAACTGGTATTTAACCGCTCGGCCAGCGACTTAATTGAGCGAGTCTTTGCGGTACCGGGCAAGCCTTCAAGCAAGATGTGGCCGTTGGTAATCAAGCCGACCACCAGCGCTGTTACCACGTGTTGTTGGCCAATCACTGATTTTCCCACTTCTGTCACTAGGCGGTTAAGTTCTGTTTGCGCTTGATTCATGGGTTCACACCTTTTGCTTGCTCGTCTTTGTTTAAATGAATAGACCTCGATAATTGACTTAATACTACTTAGTCACTCTATAACTTTTGGTTATAGAGGTAATGCTTTTTCATTGTTAATAACGTGATTTTAGCTGCTGTATAACTTCTGGTGGTGCCAACTTCGATAACTGGTTGAGACACTGTGCGGCACCTTGGTGCTTATGCTTAAGCATTAAGTCGCACTTAGAAAACAGGTGCTCTGGATTTCTACTCAACTGATAGGCCTTATCAACCGCTTTGAGTGAGACGTTAACGTCAGCCGTTTCCATTGCTAACCCAAACACAAACCAATACTGGGGATTATTTGCTTCTAGCTGTGTCGCCTTATTAAGCAGTTGGCTAGCCGTGGCTTTGTCGCCTTGACGAAGCTTTGACAACGCTGCGCTGTAATGAATAGCTGCCGATTTTGGTTGATTTTTGATACCAAGCGCGAGTGTTTTATCCGCCGACGCTTCGTCCCCCTGCCCTCGATACAGATCGGCAAGATTGATGTAACTGTTTTCAAAATAGGGTTCAATGCTAATCGCCCCTTGGTATTCATTAATAGCAAGCTCCGTCTTGCCTTGGGCGGCATACACATTGCCAAGGTTTGTGCGGCCAAAGCCTCGGTCTGCGTTGTACTGCTGAATACCAATGTATTCTTTTAGCGGTTGTTTCAACTGATCTTTTTGAAGTGGATTTAGCTCGCGCCAATATTGCGCCAACGCGCCGGCCGCTTCTGCTCGAACAGCGAGAACATCGTCATCAAGTAACGGTGAAATGATCTGCCAGCGCTGGTGAGCGGGATAAGGAGCGCTACCCTGAATCGCCCCTATTCGAATCATGGCCTCACTATTTTTAACGGCTCTACCCAGCGCGATTAAGCTATTTTGCCCTTGGTAGTTCGCCATTCTTTGTAATGCAGATGCTCTTACAATCGACGCTTGGTTAATGTCTTGCGCTATATAGGAAAGCGCATCAGCTGCCGATGGGTGACCGATGTCTGCCGCATAAAATGCAATGCCATAATGCTGGCTGTTCTGATAGCTCGACTCGGGGAACCACTTAGCTAAGGTTTGAACTGCCCAATCATCCTCCTTGTCCTCATGGCAAGAAGCACAGACATTTGGAGTGCCGATGTGCTTGCTCATGCCTGGTCTGGGTACATGCCAGCTATGATCGCGTCTTGGATCTACTCCCATGTAAGTCGTCTCGGGCATATGGCAAGTCGTGCATTGACTCGCTTCGCTACCAGCCTCATGAAAGGTGTGTTTTTCTGGAGTGTATTCCGATGCAACATGGCACTGAGCACAGACCGCTTGTTCTGGAATTTTGAGTTCGGCCGTGTGTGGATCGTGACAGTTAGCACACGTCACACCTTTTTGCGCCATTTTTGATTGTTCAAACGAACCGAAAACATAAACTTCATCATAAATCTGACCATCAGAATGATATAGCTCAGGCGTTAGATTCGAGACTAGGTATCTATCAAATAAATCCCCTTGAACGTGATCGTATTGCTCAGACAGTTGCACTCGGCGACTGTGGCATTGAGCGCACACTTTGACTTGTTGGGTCTCTTGGATTGACTTAGGTTGAAGGGTCGAATTTCCCTCTTGGTAAACCCACTCAGATACCGCTTTGGAGAGATCACGGTCAAACCCATAGTGATTATCTATAGTAAATTGTTTAGGGTTCTTTTGCTTAGACAAGGTGACATGCACACTTGCTGGACCATGGCAGGCCTCACACCCCACCGTGATTTCAGACCAGCTTGACGCGTAGGTATTGGATTCTTTGTCGTAGTTCTTTTCGAGGTTCGTTGAGTGGCAATCGGCACACATAAAGTTCCAGTTTTGCCCTGTATTTGTCCAATAGAACTCATCGCTGCTCGTTGTATCGGGATAAAGGTGATACCAACGTTGACCACCTTGCTCCTTATTTCTAGAGTCCCAGGTAAACGGGATCAATTGAACGCGGCCATCCTCAAATTCAACCATGTATTGTTGAAGCGGATAATGGCCAAATGTGTAGGCAATTTGGTAGTCATAAAACTGACCATCTGGACCTTGGATATTGACCCAGAACTGCTCACCTTTTCTAAAAAACCGATTCTCCTCGCCTTTAAACTCAAACGTGGCGTTGTCGAAGTCTCCTAACACGCTTTGTGAAGTAGCGTGATCCATTGCTCGCTCATGATCAGAGCCTTTCCATTGCTCTACTTCTTTCTGGTGACACTCAATGCAAGCGTCACTTCCGACGTAACTCGCTTGCCCACCGCTCGCCATCGACGACTTGGTTTCATTTCCATATGAACTCACGCTTGCCAGCAGTATGATCACAGCGCTAACCACCCGAACCACTACGCCCATCCGACATTCCTTTGCTTGTTTGCAAGTTATTGTTATTTCAATAATAACAATAGTCTAGAATGGACATCCGGCAAGCTTCACCAGCGGATTTACTCACTTTCCACAAAAAAAGAGAGGCATTTCGCCTCTCTCGTTAATTAATCTGTAATGCTCAGTGTTTCATTACGATATTATGCGTCGTTCAAACCGCAAAGCCTCAACAGGATGCCTTCCAAGTCTTCCCATGGCATCAATTGCGAATCAATAACTTCAATGCGCGATTCATAGCCCTCAAGTGACATCTGATTAACAGATACGACTCGTTTCGCGACGTTGAATGCAAAGCAGCCTTTATCGGTATTGACGACTGCTTTGACACGCTCCGCGTTAAGGTCACTGAACAGTGAAAACAGCTCGTCGAAATTGAACTTGTGCTCCTCACCAACAATCCAGCCACAACTAAAATAACCTTGGCCTTGGTTTTCACGGCGGATAAATGGCTTCTCTGGCGGCAGTTCAAATACTGGCTCTAAATCACTATGGTCGTGGTCGTGATGATGAGCATGACCATTTCCCTCTACCGAAGCCTCTCGCCTTTCGAGATCTAGCAGTTCAAGAGGAAGTTGGCCGTTTTTCACCAGTTTATGAAATATCTTAGCGGGTTGCTGATCTGTCACCCAGTCATTGAATACGTCGATATCTTGTGCACTGCACTCATCAACCTTATTACCAATGATGACTTCTGCCGATGCTAACTGGTCGTTAAAATTATTGTTTTCAAGATGGCGCTCATCAGACAAATTACGTGGATCTACCAGCGCAATGGTCGCTCTCAAATCAATGTAATTTTGGTATTGTTCTGAGGTTAGTGTTTTAATCACTTGCTTAGGATGACCAAGGCCAGTTGGCTCGATAATCAGGCGATCAGGCTTTTGTCTGAGCAGCGCATTGATACCCACCGACATGGGTACTCCCGCTGTACAACACATACAACCGCCCGGTACCTCTTTAATCATGGCTCCGCCTTCTGCCATCATGGCGCCGTCGATGCCGACTTCACCAAATTCATTGACCAATACAGCCCAATTCTCATGTTGCGGTTTTTCTTTTAATAAATTGAGAATGGCCGTGGTTTTACCTACGCCAAGAAACCCAGTGATGATGTTAGTAGGTACTTGATTTTTCATTGTCTTACTCGATGTCTGTCAATGACCAAAGTATATACCTAACGCACTGAACTATTCTAGCCGCGGTATTGGATCGCCATAACTATAGTAGGGGCAGAAACAGTTGGGGGAATTTTCGGATTTCTATAGACGACAAAAGGCGCACTTTGCGCGCGCCTTGATCCCTCGTTACTCAATCGTGAGTTTGCGAATCTCTGAACCAAGTCTATCGGCTGAGATATAAAAACGAGGCAGTAGTATGTGTTTCTTAAGTTGCACATCCAAATTGTAGGTAGGGAATGAGATCCTCCATGTTTGTCGAATATGAACCCTACGATTTAACTATGGTACAAAAATGACTTTTTTCAAGCTGAAGACTAAAAATAAGTGGTGCTTTTGAACCTACGTCAAAATGGTCGAGCATTGGTGAAACTTTCCACCAAAGCATAAGAAGTAGTGATAAGTGGAATACTACTTTTCATTCTTGCCACTATTGCCAATTTTGCTAAGTCGTATAATTTTAACCTTGAAGATTCAATCCTCCATACAGGCACTCATCCCTATGACCAAAAGAGAGAAAATAAAACAATCGTTGCTCGCCCGCGTACCAAAAGGAACGATTAATCAGTTTCTCTCTAGCGATAAAACGCCTATCTCGGTATTACTGCTTTCCTGCGTAGTTGGTATCTTGGCCGGGCTCGTCGGTACCTTGTTTGAGATTGGTGTGCACTTTGTCACTGAAACTCGCACTGACTGGCTAAAAGATGAAATCGGTTCTGTACTGCCTCTATGGCTGCTCGCTTTTGTCATTAGCGCATTCTTGGCGTTCATCGGCTATTTTTTGGTGCACAAGTTTGCGCCCGAAGCTGCCGGATCCGGTATTCCCGAAATTGAGGGGGCAATGGACAACATGCGCCCTGTTCGTTGGTGGCGTGTGCTCCCGGTAAAATTCTTCGGCGGCTTAGGTGCCCTGGGTTCCGGAATGGTGTTAGGACGTGAAGGCCCAACGGTTCAAATGGGCGGTAACATTGGTCGTATGGTAACTGACCTTTTCCGAGTTAAAAACGACGATAGTCGACATACCCTTCTCGCCTCTGGCGCAGCCGGTGGTCTTGCAGCCGCTTTCAACGCGCCTCTCGCTGGCATTATGTTTGTTGTGGAAGAAATGCGTCCTCACTTTCGTTACTCGCTTATATCAATCAAAGCGGTACTCATTTCTGCGGTAACCGCTACCATTGTATTCCGCTCCATCAATGGCCAACATGCGGTTATTACAATGCCGCAATATGACTCGCCTGACCTCACTGTCTTATGGTTATTCCTATTGCTCGGTACATTATTTGGTGGCTTTGGGGTCGTGTTCAATCGGCTAGTTACACTGTTTCAGGATATGTTTGTACGTATCCACAAAAACGATCTCAAAAGGTTTCTGTTTACTGGTTCTATGATCGGTGGCAGTTTTGGTTTACTACTTTTATACGTACCTGAACTCACAGGCGGTGGCATTGGCCTAATCCCGGAAATTACCAACGGCAGCTTTAGTGCGGGCATCCTTATTCTTCTGTTTATTGGACGAGTCCTTACCACGCTCATATGCTTTGGTTCTGGGGCTCCTGGGGGAATATTCGCACCTATGTTAACCCTAGGTACCTCTTTTGGTTATGCGTTTGGTTTAGTCGCACATTCGCTATTTCCTGAGTTGCCTATCGAACCTGGTGTATTTGCTATTGCAGGAATGGGAGCATTATTTGCCGCTACGGTACGTGCCCCTATAACCGGCATTTTGTTGGTGATTGAAATGACCAACAATTACCATCTTATTCTGCCTCTCATCATTACCGGCCTTGGTGCAACGATTGTCGCCCAGATGCTTGGAGGCCAACCAATCTACAGCCAGTTGCTACACAGAACACTAAAAAATGAGAAACTGCGTCAGGAAGATTTGCCGAGAAAAGAAACAAACTAACCTCACAAACTATGGTGATGGTTTCGTCTCTTCAAAAAGCATGTATAATTAGACGGCTAGACTGCTATTTCTAGCTGTCGATTGATATGGATTTTCAAGAGAGCCCGTAGTGACCATCAGCCTTGCTTCATTAAAGCGCCTTACACAGTTTCACAACGTACCGACCTCGCAAGCGTCCCTAGCGCTTGGTATGATTGGTCTTGGTCATGCTTGGGCATTGTATGTTCCGGAGTTTGGGAAAAAGGTGCAGCCAATTTTAGCCTCCATTGGTGCGCTATTACTTCTGCCGGTACTTATTAAATACCTACTCAATAGACATACCTTTTCTGCAGATATTAAACACCCCCTAACAGGCAGCTTAATGGCGCCAATGAGCATGGCTCTGCTCATTTTATGTGACTATTTGGCCGTTATTCTTCCCTTAATAGCTTATCCACTTTGGTTTGCCGCATTAACCTTGCATGTTTGTATGGCCGTGCTGTTTTTCTATTACCAGTTAAAAAACTTTCGCATGTCGAATATAGTACCAAGCTGGTTTCTATATCCAGTGGGGCTAATTAGCAGTTCACTCGCTGGGACCCAATTTGGCCATACGGTTTACTCAGAAACCATCGCGTCTGTTTGTATCACTATTTACTTTTTTATGCTGCCACTGGTGCTTTATCGATTGGTATTTGAGGGTATGCTACCCAAACGTGCGAGGCCTACACTGGCGATCATGGCAGCGCCGATCAACCTCACATTATCTGCATACTTGGTTAACTTTTCCGAGCCCGATCCTATACTCACAGGTGCGCTTGCAGGGATAGCAATAACCATGACGCTACTCATCTATCTTTGCTACATTCGATTATTACGTCTGAAGTTTCAGCCATCTATTGCCGCTATCACGTTTCCGTCTGTGATCAGCTCTATCGCCATGCATCGCTTAACGACTTTCTTTGAAGCTGAGCATCCTCACTGGCATTGGCTGCATAATTTCGGCTTTTTGGAGCTGTCAGTTGCGTCTTTGGCGGTTGCTTGGGTAACGGTGGGGTTTGTAAAAATGTATTGGCCGGAGCTAGTAAGTAAGCATTGATTTTATTTGATACAAATGTCAGAATTTATAAATATTGACACAGTTATCAATCAGTTAGACTCCCAACAAGTATAATCAGAATAAAACTATTCCCACCCAATATAGTTCATTTTGCAACCAGCAACAAATAATAAAATATTCAATAGTGACAGTTATTCTCTAGTCGGCAATAAATAAATGCATCGGCCGACATATGATTCCATTTACATAGAGAATAATTGCTATGCACTTAACAAAGATCAAAAAGACTCTCCCAAGTTTTATTACACAAAAGCATGAGCACTTTATTGCAGATAGGATAAGTTCAAATTCTGAAAACCATCCTGTTGTTTGTGGTGGTCGCCCTTCTGCGACCGATGTTGTGATGCAAACTAACGACTACCTTTGCCTGCACGATCACTCTGAAATTCAACAAGCTCATATTCAAGGGATCCGCGAAACGAACGAAAGCCTCCTGATGTCTGGTGTTTACCTACTTGGTGCAGAAAAAGAAAGCGACTTTGAATCGAAGCTCGCTCGCCATGTTGGCTTCGAAAGCTGTTTAGTGACTCAGTCCGGCTGGACGGCAAACGTGAATTTGCTGCAAGCGATTTGTCAAAAAGACACTAATGTTTACGTCGACTTTTTTGCTCACGCTTCTTTGTGGGAGGGCGCCCGTATTGCAGGCGCAAACGTGCACATGTTTATGCACAACAACATCAAGCACCTTAAACGTCAGATATCTAGAAATGGCAGCGGCATCATTCTTGTCGACTCGATATACAGCACTGTGGGTACTGTTGCACCACTCGTTGACTTAGTATCGCTCGCTTACGAATACGACTGTGCTTTGGTCGTTGATGAGTCTCACTCACTTGGTACTCATGGGCCAAGAGGAGCCGGACTTGTAGCAGAGCTAGGGCTTACAGAACATGTCGACTACATTACAGCTAGTCTTGCAAAAACATATGCTTATCGCGCAGGGGTGATCTTGGCAAATGAAAAAACAAACTACTGCGTCCCAATGGTTGCCTTCCCTGCCATCTTTAGCTCTACCATGCTACCGTACGAGCTAGCACGACTCAGCAAGACGCATGATGTGATTGTCAGCTCTGAAAAAAGGAGAATGTCACTCACGGAGAACGCTGAGTATCTAAATAAGCAATTGCGTACAATTGGATTTGATATTCAAAGTAACTCTCAAATTATAGGCCTAGAAACTGGAGAGGTTGAGAATACAATCAAAGTGAGAAACTTCTTCGAAGAGAACGGAGTGTTTGGTTCAGTCTTTGCACCACCAGCCACACCTAATAATAAACATATACTTCGTCTTTCAATAAATGCTAAGCATACCAAGCAGGATCTCGATAGAGTGATCGAGGTATGCCGATTAGCTTGGAACAATGATGATTTGAACTTCGATTAATATAGAATGCGCCTACAGGTTTGTAGGCGCACCTTTAACTTTGAGGAAATAGTTGACAGAGTTCGATTATAACCAAGTTGCAACTTTATCGATTAACTCATCCTTCGGTGTAGGTTTGACGATATAATCGTTCATACCACTTTGGTTTATCTGTACCACAGTTTCATCACTTTTATCACCTGTGTAGCCTACAATAGGTATCGACGAATATGGCATGTTGGATTCTCTAATTTTCCTAGTCGCAGACAAACCATCCAAGACTGGCATTTCTACATCCATCAGTATTAAATGCACATCCTCTTGATCCAACACTTGAAGGGCAACCTGGCCATTTTCTGCTTGGATGACGTGCAAGCCTTGCTTCTCCAGCACAATACTCGTAATCGAACGCAATGAGTGATTATCATCGACTATCATTACGGTTTTTTTAGTGGATATTTCATTATATGCTGGCTTAGATTCTTCAGTTTCCAATGAGTCAAATAGTAAAAAATCCAATGTCTCTATAGGTCTTCGAATAAAGTCTTCTCGAGCCTTAAGTACAATATTTACATACCTCTGAAAGTAAAGGTTTCTCGTATTCCCCTCTTCGTTGAGAAATACAATTCTAGCCTCTGTGAACCCCAACTTACCCTCTAGCCTAGACATTAATGACCAACCGCTGCGACTGAACTCACCGTCGATTAGGATCAAACTGTACTCAAAGTGATGCTCATCTCGATTACATGCATCTTGTAGACTGACAACTTCAACATCCATTTCATTCGTATACTTCAATCGTTCCAACTCAATGGCGACATCAGATGTCTCTTCACCGATAAACAGTACCGTTTTAGCTTTAATAAGCTCTGTTTTAATGCTGCTCACAGCAGGTGACGAATAATTTGGGAAAAACAGTTCAAATTCAGTCCATTCACCTACTTTAGAGCGACATACAATAGACCCACCAAACGAGCGCATCACTTTTTTACAAAACGATAACCCTAAACCGAACGTGCCATTTTTACCTGTAGTGTAAAAGTCGTCAAAAATGTTCTTTATAAGTTCAGGTTCGATCCCAACACCAGTATCTCTAAACAAAACACTGTGTCCATCATCTATGACTTTTGAACTGATCACTATATTGAACTTACCTACACCTCTATGTCTAAACGAGTTTTTTAGCAGGTTGTAAACCACATACTTTAAAAGTGTATCACTTCCAAAATAATTAAAGTCCTCTCTAATATCAAAGAAAACCAACCTTTTATCCGCCGCATTTTTGTAACTAAAGCTATCTACCGCATTCTCGACAATTGTCTTCGCATTTAGCTTACAAAATGTAGAGGTCGACACTCTGTTCTGGTCTATTGAAGTCAACAACAAGTCGATGGTCTCGTTGCCCGTCCAGATTGCTTTCATCGAGTCATCAATAATATCGTTGAGTATTTGAATTTCTTGGGCGTTCAATTGAAATGTATTTCTATAAGAAGAATTTCCGCTTGGTATGATACTCTTAATAACCTCAAAAGATGATAACAATGCACTTAATGGGTTTCTCATTTCATGCGCAATGCCAGCACCAAAAGACCTTGCGACGGTAAACTTGGCTTCATGTTCAGTCTGGTTTCTAAAATAGAACAAATTGCCAAACAAATAAGTAAAGCCAAAAATCGGAAAATAGACTAAATGCTCAAAAACTTCGATCCCGTTTGGTAAGTTAAAATGTGCTAGAAGAGCTGCAAAAAGTACACATAAAAGCGCTTGCAACATCATAACACGAGTGTCATACACCAAAAGAATATGAAGGAAAATAGATGACATAAAGGATAATACCCAGACATCATTCCATCCGTTCATAAACATCATGTAAGAAAAGAAAAACGGCAAGCAAAAACCGATTGATATTAGATAGTAATAAGGAACCAACTTTTTAAGCCGACTGCTCATCACACCACGGAAAGCCAACACGAAGACCAACAGTGAGCAAACTAACCTCAACCACAAGTTTTCATACGGCTGCGGGTATAGCGTATCCCATACCCAGAAGTAAAAGGGGTAACCAAGCCCACCCATAACAACTACCAAAGTCGTATTCGGCTCAGCATAACTATAGATTTTTTGAATTCTGTTCATTTTAACCTAGCCCAACTATAAGAACAGTTTGCCACGACGTTTTATTCTAGCTTTGTGGTGCGCCTGAGGCCTAACTAGCTAATTTATTAGCAAATCCTTTAGATAATCAATAGTATGAACGAAAAGCAGTGACAAATACAATAACGCCCTCTTAATTTAGAGGGCGTTATTAGCATTTTATTTACATTCGAGAGATTTAGCGCAAACCATGCAAAAATTCATGGCGCGTTGCAGGGTTAGACTTGAAAATTCCACCCAAAGCGGTTGTTGTTGTTTCACTGGTCGCATCCATCACACCGCGTGACTTCACGCAGTAGTGAACGGCGTCCATAGTCACTGCGACATCGTCTGTTTCGAGCAGTGTCTGCAGAGCAACTAAAATTTGTTGTGTCATGCGCTCTTGCACTTGTGGGCGCTGAGCGAAAAATCTGACAATGCGGTTGATCTTCGATAGGCCGATGATTTTACCACGTGGAATATACGCCACTGCTGCTTTACCATCGATGGTCACTAAGTGATGTTCACAAGTGCTGGTCACCGTGATGTCTTTAACACGCACCATTTCACTGACATCCATTTTGTTTTCGATGACGGTGATTTTTGGGAAGTTCTGGTAATCAAGGCCAGAGAAGATTTCGTCCACATACATCTTTGCGATGCGGTGCGGCGTTTCCATCAAGCTGTCATCGGCGAGATCCAACTGAAGGAGAGTTAAGATCTCACGCATATGGTGTTCAATACGTTCTTTCTTTTCTTCTCTCGACACTTCATTTGGCAACATTGGTGTTTCCAAACCGCGCTCTGATAACGCTGCTTTCACCAATTTTGCTGATTCACTTAAACCTGACATCTTACATCCTCGCACTAACTCCCGTAAGGGCAGACAAGGATACTCGGATTTAATATTAATTACACCCACAAATTCCGTATTGCTTTGTAACTGCAATGATTTGTGGTTCAAATAGTCGCTTTTATCCAAAGGGATAAGCCATTCGTCGGCAAAAATGTGTTACAGTCGATAGGTTTTAAAGATTCAATTAGGATGACTTATCTTATGGGTTGCTGCGACGCACCGGGCTTGATGCCTATAGAAGAAGCATTGAATAAAATGCTCACACCAATCACGCCAATTATCGATACCATTACATTGCCACTCGCTGAAGCGCTAGGGTACGTATTGGCAAAAGACATTCGCTCTCCAATTAATGTTCCACCATTTAATAACTCAGCGATGGATGGTTATGCCATTCGCCTTAGTGATTTCGAGCAATCGACCACCATGAAAATGGTAGGAAAATCATTTGCTGGCGCGCCTTTTGAAGGCGAATGGCCAGCACAAACCACCATTCGTATTATGACTGGCGCTCAGATCCCATCAGGCTGTGACGCGGTGATTATGCAAGAAAATACCACCACTGACGGTGACCTCATCACCTTTGATCAGCCAAACATCAAAACCAACATGAACATCCGCCCTACTGGTGATGATATTCATGCTAATGATGTGGTTTTGAACAAAGGTGCTCGCCTAACTGCGCGTGATATCCCAATGATTGCGACACTTGGCATCAGTCACATCAGCGTTTATCGTAAACCGAAGGTAGCATTTTTCTCCACGGGTGATGAACTCAAACCACTCGGTAGCGAGTTAGAGCCTGGTCAAATCTATGACAGCAACCGCTACGGCATTAAACCACTGATTGAAAACTTTGGCTGCGAAGCCATTGATCTAGGCATTATCCCTGATTGCCAAGAGACATTAAAAACAACCTTTGAGAACGCACAACAAATGGCCGATGTGGTGATCACTTCAGGGGGCGTAAGCGTTGGTGAAGCAGACTACACCAAAGATATTCTCGAAGAGCTCGGACAAATAGGTTTTTGGAAGCTTGCGATAAAGCCAGGCAAACCTTTTGCGTTTGGCGAACTTGATACTGCATGGTTCTGTGGCCTTCCTGGTAATCCTGTATCAGCTGTACTTACCATGTATGTTTTGGTTCAGCCTCTGCTGGCTAAGTTGGGTGGTAACAGCGAATGGAAAGCGCCGGAATCTATCCCAGCTATCACTCGTAGCGCATTCAAGAAAGCGCCTGGACGCACCGATTATCAGCGTGGTATCTATCGTATTGAAAATGGTCAGTTTGTTGTGGAAACGACCGGCAACCAAAGCTCTGGTGCATTCCGATCAATGAGTCTAGCCAATTGCTTTGTCGTGTTAGAGCGCGAGCGCGGCTCAGTAGAAGTTGGTGAGACTGTACAAATCCAATTATTCAATCCAACACTGTTCTAAGAGGTGATTTTGGATATTCTTTCTGATGAAGAGATGCTTCGCTACAACCGTCAAATTATTCTAAAAAACTTTGATTTTGACGGCCAAGAAGCGCTCAAGCAATCTTCTATCCTTATCATCGGTGCTGGCGGCCTCGGCTGTGCTGCCAGCCAATATCTTGCAGCAGCGGGCGTTGGCGCTTTGACCTTGGTAGATGATGATGTGGTCGAGCTATCGAACTTGCAGCGCCAAGTACTGCATCATGACGCTAGCATCGGACTGAAGAAAGTGGACTCAGCAAGGCAAGCGTTGTTGAAGCTCAACCCTCATCTCGTCGTTCACACCTTTGATAAGCGTTTGAGCGATGACGAGCTTGAAGCGCAAATCATCAAACATACGCTTGTGCTAGACGCGACGGACAACGTGGAAACACGCAACCAACTTAATCGTCTGTGTTATCGACATAAAATCCCTTTGGTGTGCGGCGCGGCAATTCGTATGGAAGGACAAATTTCTGTCTTTACCTATCAAGACAGCACTCAACCGTGCTATTGCTGTTTGAGCGCGTTGTTTGGAGAAACCAGCCTAAGCTGTGTTGAAGCAGGTGTGATGTCGCCTATTGTCGGGATCATTGGAGCAACCCAAGCACTGGAAGCCATCAAGGTCATTGCCAACTATGGGACACCGAAAGTCGCTAAGTTGATGCTATTTGATGGACTCACATTAAGCTGGCGCGAGATGGGACTGCCTAAATCTAAACAATGCCCTGTTTGTAGCTGATTCTATTCGACACCAACAAAGGAGTACGTCGCATGAAACCATTCGCCATCGCGTTTATCCTTCTTCTTGCTGGCGTTAGCCTCTTGTTGGTGTTACTTAAGGTAACCAGCCCTGATATCGACGGCACAGTCACTGCAACTGTACAAAACCATGTTCTTACTCAATCTCTTGATGGCAATCGTCACTATATGGTGGTGAAGCTTGCCGATGGCTCAACAACAAGATTGGTTACCAATCAAAACTCCTTATGCCCTATCGGCTCACAAGTCGAGCTCAACGTTACCTCTTCTTCTTTGGGTAAGACCAACACCTACCAACTTGGGCAGTGCTTGCCACGCTGACCATGTTCACACTTCAGTTTGTACCAAGAAAGCGGGTATAGACATCGCCGCGATTAGCCTGCATCCTAAAAACAAGGATTAGAACAATAATAAGGAAGTGGCTTATGACCAACACTCTCGTCTCTCCCCGATGGCTTCACTCACAACTTGCCGCCAACCCTAACACCATCATTCTTGATGCTAGTATTGAATTTCAAATTCCTCTAGAGCCGCAAAAGGACAAAAGCGGCGTGATACCAGGGGCACAGCGCTTTGACTATGATACGGTATTTTGCGACCCAGACGCCACGCTCCCACACATGATGCCAACGGCTGAGCGTTTTAATGCTCTTGCGTCTGATCTAGGAATACAGTCCTCTAGCACCATCGTCGTGTATGACAACTCCGGGACGTTTGCATCACCACGTGCTTGGTGGATGTTAAAGTCATTAGGTATTGAGAAGGTGTACGTTCTTTCTGGCGGCCTTCCGGCATGGAAAGAGTCTGGGTACGAAGTAGATAGTGACTATTCAACACCACAGCCTGCCGAGCTGTCTCAATCACTCGACAGCCACTATTTTTTATCGGCAGAGCAAGTATTAGATCACGCGCAAAAGCGCAATGCTCGCATCGTCGATGCTCGCTCTTTGGCTCGTTTTAAGGGAGAAACTCCAGAGCCTAGAGAAGGCGTACGCAGCGGCCACATTCCTAGCGCAGTCTGTTTGCCATTTGCCGAACTTATGGAAGGCGGTACATTAAAGCCTCAGGAAGAGTTAGCACCTCTGTTTGCATCCATCAGTGGCAGTAAACGCGAGCATTTAGTGTTCAGTTGTGGCTCAGGTGTAACGGCATGCATTCTAGCTCTTGGTGCTTATATTTGTGGGTACACCAACTTGTCAGTCTATGATGGCTCGTGGACGGAATGGGGACAAAGAACCGACTTACCGTTAGAGGTGTAATTACCGTTCTTGGGAGCAATGATCATTGTAGCGCCGCCCATCAAGGGCGGCGCTTTTGTTCACTAAACACACCAAATGTTGATGCTCAATCAGCCCGTGTAAGCACCACTCGAATAGTGCAGCTCGTAACTGTGCGAATAGATTTCAAGGATATTACCAAACGGGTCTTCCATATAGATCATGCGATACGGTTTTTCCCCCGGATAGTAATAGCGCGGCTCCTTCATGCGGCGCTTGCCACCTGCAGCGACAATTTTCTCAGCGAGCCCTTCCACATCCGGGTCTTGTACACAGAAGTGGAAAATACCCGTTTTCCAGTACTCAAAGTTATCTTCAGGGTTTTCCTGGTTATCAAATTGAAACAGTTCGACGCCTATGCGATCGCCCGTCGACATATGTGCAATGCGAAAATGGTTCCACCCTTCGCCAAATACATCGGTACACATGACGCCTATGGCAGAGTCGTCTTCGTTGACATCGGTTGGGGGCATAATTAAGTACCAGCCCAAAACCTCGGTATAAAACTTCACGGCAGCTTCCAAATCGGGAACCGATATTCCAATGTGACTAAAAGTACGTGGATAAGTGTGGTTGGTATTGGGTGACGTCATGAGTGGTGTCCCTCTCTCGCTGAGAATAAGATACTTCTGATGGATTCATCGTTATTTATCATATACTCTTCAAGCAATAAGGATTTGTTATCAAATGTAGAGTGTATGATTAACACAACTTGGCTTAACACGTTTAAAACTCTAGTAGAGATTGGTCACTTTACCCAAACGGCCGAAAAGCTATTTATGACTCAACCAGGTGTTAGCCAGCACATCAAAAAGCTTGAAACTAGTCTCAAAGCCGAGTTAATCACTCGGGAAGGGAAAACCTTTGAGCTAACCGAGCAAGGCCGG
This sequence comes from Vibrio wakamikoensis, assembly GCF_050337275.1. Lineage (NCBI taxonomy): Bacteria > Pseudomonadati > Pseudomonadota > Gammaproteobacteria > Vibrionales > Vibrionaceae > Vibrio > Vibrio wakamikoensis. The sequence continues at coordinate 61,055 of NZ_JAKJST010000019.1, forward strand.
CTGGTGTACGACTATGCGTGTGATTTAGCTAAGCGAGAGGTTTCACTATTTGAAAAGCTCAAATACGATGATCCTGAATCAGGGAGTCTCAGCTTTTCAGCTTCTGGTGCGATAAGCACGGCGCTTTATCCAAAACTTCTTCATCTTCAGACTCAATACCCAAGCTTGAGAGTGAACATCGAAGCCGCTCCTAATCGACGCGTCATAGAAAGTGTCGCCAACGGCAGCATAGACTCTGGCATTGTTACTGCCGTACCACAGCACCCTGATCTCTCCGCAGAGCACTTAGGAGAACTGGAATTGTGTCTGATTGGTTCAAAGTCTTCAGTCTCGAAATTCAGCCCACGAGAGGCATTAGAGCAGTTAGGTGTTATCGACCACCCTGATGCTCAGTACTATTTGCAAAAGTTAATTGATCAAAGTGGACTTGCAGAATTAGAAGGTGCCGAATGGCAAGACTTTCGAAAAGTTAGCTATATCAATCAGCACAGTCAGATCTTGCAACCTGTCGCAATGGGAATTGGCGTCACCGTATTGCCCAAGGTCGCTATCGAATATTCAGAGTATAAAGATAAGGTGGATGTCTGGCAGACAGCGGAGCTCGTGAGTGAGCCCCTATACTTTGTGCAGAAGAAACGTAAACGGCTAGCCGCGCGATATTCATTTCTGCTTGATGTCATTAAAGAGACGGAGTTTTCCTAATCCTGTTGAGGGCTGTCTGGCAGACTTAGCATCTGTTCGTCAAGGTTAAGCACTGTCAGTGCGTTGCTTACGCTTGTTGCAACAACATCGACGACACCTGTGCGTAACGCACCAAGCAGTGCCATTGGCTTACTGTTTTCAGACGCAATCGCGATCACTTCTGAAATCCGGCGAAACTCTTCAAGCCCCAATCCGATTACGCGGTCACTCATTACAGTGTTGGCCGCTCTTCCTTGAATATCGAAAAAATCATAGCCAGCGAAATCACCAACAACGCCCTGATTCAAACGAGACTGAACCACTTCGTCCGTCGTAAACCAGCCCAAATCCACCATGTAACTATTTTCGCTCATGTCACCGACACCGACCACAGCGACATCCGCTTTGCGCGCTAAGTCCAGTGTCTGCTTGACGGTAGCGTTCTGCATGAAGGCCATTTTCTGATCGCGGTTTTCGGCATAAGCGGGCGCATAAAGCGTCTCGGAACTACCGCCATACTTTTTTGCTAATTGACGACAGATATGGTCTGCGTTGAAGCGTCCTCCTCTCGGGTGGATACCACCGATACCACAAACAAATTTGCAATCACGAGGCGCGATAACCCCCATATGATGAGCAACTGCCGACACATTTCGGCCTTGCCCTACCGTGACAACCGTGCCACCTCGAAGAGTTTGAGCCAAATAGTTAGATACCAAGCCACCCACCTGCATGCGCTGTGACTCTTCATCCGGTTGGTCTAGTGCAATCAGTGCGCGTTTAACACCAAAACGTTCAATGAGTCGCTGTTCAATCTTGGCACTGTAGACCGGGTGATACTTAACCGTGATTTCAACGATACCTTCATCCCTAGCCTGTTTAAGTAAACGGCCAATCTTTGCACGAGAAACACCAAACTTCTTCGATATCTCCTCTTGTGTCGCCCCGTCTTGATAGTAGGCCACCGCAATTTCGGTCAGTAAGTCATTGCTGGTTTCGTTGTTGTCATTCTTCATCGATGCATACACCACAAGGATTTTATAAAAATGAGCATTGGCTCATGGCTCAATCATATGCTCAGACATATTGACACCATATCATTCGCTCACCTTCATTACAATTTCTCAGCGGATTTTTTCGCCACTCACACTAAGCCAGAGCCCTTACGTTTATTATCTTTGCTCCACAAATTTGTGCGAACCTGCAAAAACCGAAAATAACCCTAGTAATAACAAATTTTGTACTAGTATTTGGTTGACTTTAATCGTGCATAGGGTAAATATGACTTCAACATTTACTCACGAGTGATGCAAATGTTCAGGCAATTGTAGACCCTCGTGACCAAGCAGTCTTTTAGCGGTGTTGGGGATTAAGTGAATCTTTGAACCGCTGTTTAACATTTGTATTTCGAGGCTAAGTCTCAAATTCTCTGCCCTCTAGAATAGGAACGAACCGATGAGCAATAAATTAGAGCAACTTCGCAAACTAACTACTGTTGTTGCAGACACTGGCGATATCGAAGCGATTCGCAAGTACCAACCACAAGACGCAACGACAAACCCTTCTCTGATTTTAAAAGCGGCGCAGATTGAAGAATACGCACCTCTTATCGACCAAGCTATCGAGTACGCGAAATCTCAAAGCGACAACAAAGCACAGCAAGTACAAGACACTTGCGACATGCTAGCGGTTAACATCGGTAAAGAAATTCTTAAAACTATCCCAGGTCGTATCTCAACGGAAGTTGATGCTCGTCTTTCTTACGATATGGAAGGCAGCGTAGCGAAAGCACGTCAGCTAATGAAAATGTACAACGATGCAGGTATCGCAAACGACCGCATCCTTATCAAGCTGGCTTCTACTTGGGAAGGCATCCGCGCTGCAGAGATCTTGGAAAAAGAAGGCATCAACTGTAACCTAACGCTTCTATTCTCATTTGCTCAAGCTCGTGCATGTGCTGAAGCTGGCGTTTTCCTTATCTCTCCTTTCGTTGGCCGCATCATGGACTGGTATAAAGCGAAAGAAGGTCGTGACTTCGAAGCATCAGAAGATCCAGGCGTGATCTCTGTAGCGGGTATCTACAACTACTACAAAGACCATGGCTACAACACTGTAGTAATGGGTGCGAGCTTCCGTAACACAGGTGAAATCCTAGAGCTTGCTGGTTGTGACCGTCTAACTATCAGCCCACAACTGCTTGCTGAGCTAGAAGAAGCACAAGGCGAAGTAGTAGAGAAGCTTGTCGACTCTAAAGGCTCAAAAGAGCGTCCTGCTGCAATGACTCACGCTGAGTTCCTATGGGAGCACAACCAAGACCCAATGGCGGTAGAGAAGCTAGCAGAAGGCATCCGTAACTTCGCTATCGACCAAGGTAAACTTGAGGCGATGATTGAAGCTAAGCTTTAATCCACATCATTTTCTAGAGGGGAACGTTTGCGTTCCCCTCTTCAATTTTCTCTCTTTATAATCAATTTTTTTCGGAATGTATTATGGATCGTAAACATCTCGCTAATGCTATCCGTGCTCTAAGCATGGACGGCGTTCAACAAGCTAACTCTGGTCACCCTGGCGCGCCTATGGGCATGGCTGACATCGCTGAAGTACTTTGGCGTTCACACCTAAACCATAACCCATCAAACCCAGAGTGGGCTGACCGCGACCGTTTCGTGCTTTCAAACGGCCATGGTTCTATGCTGATCTACTCGTTGCTTCATCTGACAGGCTATGCACTACCGATCGAAGAGCTAAAGAACTTCCGTCAGCTGCACTCGAAAACACCGGGTCACCCAGAATACGGTTACGCACCTGGTATCGAAACAACGACCGGCCCTCTTGGTCAAGGCATCACAAACGCTGTAGGTATGGCGCTGGCTGAGAAAACACTAGCGGCTCAGTTCAACAAAGACGGCCACGACATCGTCGACCACTATACCTATGCATTCATGGGTGATGGCTGTTTGATGGAAGGGATCTCTCACGAAGCATGTTCTCTTGCCGGTACACTAGGCCTTGGCAAGCTCATCGCGTTCTGGGATGACAACGGCATCTCTATCGATGGTGAAGTGGAAGGTTGGTTCTCAGACGATACACCTAAACGTTTTGAAGCATACGGCTGGCATGTTATTCCAGCAGTAGATGGTCACGATTCTGATGCTATCAATGCAGCGATTGAAGCTGCTAAAGCAGATCCACGCCCCACTCTTATCTGTACAAAAACCATCATCGGTTTTGGTTCACCAAACAAATCAGGTTCACACGACTGTCACGGTGCACCGCTAGGCGCTGACGAAATTGCAGCAACACGTAAAGAGCTTGGCTGGGAGTACGGTCCTTTTGAAATTCCAACGGACATCTATGCGCAGTGGGATGCGAAAGAAGCGGGCGCAACTAAAGAAGCTGCGTGGAACGAGAAATTTGCAGCGTATGAAGCAGCCTACCCAGAGTTGGCATCTGAATTCAAACGCCGTGTAAATGGCGAACTACCCGCTGAGTGGGACGAAAAAGCAACACAAATCATTGCTGACCTTCAAGCAAACCCTGCGAACATTGCATCTCGTAAAGCGTCTCAAAACGCACTAGAAGCATTTGGCGCAATGCTGCCAGAGTTCCTTGGTGGTTCTGCAGACCTAGCTCCGTCTAACCTAACCATGTGGTCTGGCTCTAAGTCTCTCACTGCTGAAGACGCATCTGGTAACTACATTCACTACGGTGTGCGTGAGTTCGGTATGACGGCCATCATGAACGGTATTGCGCTTCACGGTGGTTTCGTACCTTACGGTGCAACCTTCCTAATGTTCATGGAATATGCGCGTAATGCTATGCGTATGGCTGCATTAATGAAAGTGCAAAACATCCAAGTTTACACTCACGACTCTATCGGTCTGGGTGAAGATGGTCCAACACACCAACCCGTTGAGCAAATGGCATCACTTCGCCTAACACCAAACATGAGTACATGGCGTCCATGTGACCAAGTTGAGTCAGCTGTAGCTTGGAAATTTGCAATTGAGCGCAAAGACGGTCCTACGTCGCTTATCTTCTCTCGCCAAAACCTTGCGCAGCAAGAACGTGACCCGCAGCAAGTGGCTGACATCGCAAAAGGTGCGTACGTACTGAAAGACTGCGAAGGGACGCCAGAGCTAATTCTTATCGCAACAGGTTCTGAAGTTGAGCTAGCGGTTAACGCGGCAGCTGAGCTTTCTGCAGAAGGCAAGAAAGTACGTGTGGTCTCTATGCCAGCAACCGATGTGTTCGACAAGCAAGACGAAGCATACCGTGAGTCTGTACTGCCTTCGAGCGTGACTGCACGTGTTGCAGTTGAAGCGGGTATTGCCGATTTCTGGTACAAGTACGTTGGCTTTGGTGGGAAGATCGTTGGTATGACTACCTTTGGTGAGTCTGCTCCTGCAGGTGAACTATTTAAGATGTTTGGCTTCACTACCGAAAATGTCGTGAGCACTGCGAAAACAGTTCTCAAATAAATAGTCGTTTTAGCGTCAACCGTTAAACATAAGTTTAGCCGAGTCCCCATGGGACTCGGCTTTTTCATTGCTAATTTTCGACGCGTTTTCCCTTGACGCGACAAAACGCGATCCTAGACTTTTCTTATAGTCAATTACAAGGGGAAATATACTCATGACTCGATGGATCACACTTCTTCTGGCTTCATTCATATTCACAGTTAATGCTGCTCAACTTAGCTTTGTCAGCAATGGTATCACTATTAAAACACTGTCGAACCAAGACTTTTCAGAGCTCCCACAAACAGAGATCGCCACGGAGTTACCATGGATAGAAGGAGTGACGACATTTTCTGGTGTTCAAGTGGCAGATATTTTCAATCACATGAAGACTCCAATACCTGAATCGATTACCTTGGTAGCTTTAAATGATTACCAAATTGAAGTTGCGATTGAGGATATCAAAAACTACCAACCTATTATCGCCAACAGAAAGAATGGCCAAATAATGCCCGTACGAGATAAAGGACCATTCTGGCTTATCTTCCCTTTAACCGACTACCCAGAGATTAACAATACCGATTACCACGCAAAGATGATTTGGCAACTTAAAGAAGTAAGATACTAATGCGTTTCGGAGATTCATCATGATGCTCAAGTCAATCATTAACAAAATACCCATAAATGTTGCCAAGCTTACTCTTGTCTTACTTACGTCGCTGGTACTCATGGTCAACCTATTCACTATCGACCGCATTAACAGCATTAATGCTGATCTATCGGATCGCAAAAATGAAGCAACCTGGTTTGTTCTACAATTGGTAAAAGAGTATTCGAATCTCATTACTCAAGTCAGCATCACTCCCTATGACAACGCTAAGGTAAACCTGGCGTACGATCTAACGTGGAGCCGGTTTGATATTATTTTGAATAGCAAAGAATCCTCCCGATTTATTGCTCAAGCCAACTATCGGTCTTTTTTTGAACAGCATTTTAATAAGTTCAAAAATTTAGAAAAATCGCTTCAACTTACCGCAAAACTACCAGACTTGAGGCTACCTTTACTAAAAAGGATTCAATTAAATTTCGACCAAATCATCCGTTTTATCAATGATAAGTTTCGAATAGAAAACCCGATTGCCGAGCAGTATCGCAGCGAATTAGACAAATTACTGACATTGCAAAAAACGAGCTCTATCACACTCGTAGTGCTGGTGACGTTTATTTCATACGTGTTTTGGCTTGATGCAAGCCTACGGAAGAAAATTCAGCGTAACGATGCGCTAACAGGCACGCTCAATAGAGCGTCGCTAAACGAAGACATTAAACACCACTCTTCGTGGAAAAGCTACGAATTGCTGTCAATCCGTGTGCATAATGTACTTGAGGTCAATCAGCGCTATGGTATTGATTACGGCGACATCATCATTAAAGCGACCGCCAGACGAATCATGTCTATCTTTGATTCAGACTACCGTGTTTACCGCTATAGTGGCGCCCAATTTATTATTCTGCACAGAAAAAGTAATAAATCTAGCGGTAATAACCACCTTAGAGAATTAAAGAATGCGCTCTCTCAACCCGTTGATTTGTCTGATATGACATTAGTATTGGATGTCAGTGTGATCTATGACCCCGATTTGGAAAATGACCACCTATTAGAACGTTTAACACAGCTATCAAGAAGACCGTTAGAAACAGACTTGATCTGACGCTGTGAATACCTTTGCCTCACCGCTATGATGCGGAGCAGGCAGACCGCTTTTAGTCGTCATCTGGACTGCTTGATCAACCATCACTACGAACGGTTAACTCAGTTACATTTTCACTCCTTGAGTTGGAGCTTAGCCTGTTATAGAAGTTACAAAAGCCTGTGTATGTCAATGGCTTGCTTATATAAAAACCTTGTAAGTAGTCACACCCTAATGAGTTCAGATACTCTTTCTGCAGTTGGGTCTCCACCCCTTCTCCCACCACTTTGGCACCACAGCTGTGCCCTAACGCAATAATAGACTTGAGCATTTTCTTTTCATCGCTTTGCAAAAGAATTAGGTCGACAAAAGTCTTATCAATTTTGAGTTCATCCACTGGATAGTGAAGCAGTTGATTGATGGAAGTAAAACCTGTGCCAAAATCATCAACAGAGATCCTAAAGCCTAAATCACGTAGCGAGCGGATCATTGTAATCGTCTCCTGTGTACTCTTCACATAGCTGGTCTCGGTGATCTCTAATATAACTCTGTGGTATTCGACACCATGGCTGCTGCAAACGCTGCACAAGTGTTCAATAAAACTGTCGTTATATAACTCTAAAGCGGACACATTAATCGATATACAACCAGTGTAGCCGCACTCTTTGGTCATTTTAACTAATTCAAACAGAGCATTGTCTAATACCCATTTATCTATCTCAATGATTACATTTGCTTGTTCTGCGATAGGAATAAACTCATCGGGACCAACCCCTTTGTCTCGCAAAACAGGACAGCGAATTAAGCATTCAATACTCTCAACTTCTAGGGTGTTCGAGTCAACTAAGGGCATATAATTAAGCTCAAATGCACCATCTTTAATGCAACTGAGTAGTTGTTTCTCAATGTCTGCTTTTCTGCTCAACTCACTAAGTAGATCATCGTCAAACACACTGATGGGTAAACCGTTAGTGATCTGTTTTGCTTTGCTCAGCGCCTCTTCTACGCCTTTTTGCCACATCTGCACATGCTGATTGTTGGTTAGCGGAATCAACGCCATTGCAACTTCAATGTGAGAGGCAAAGCCTGAAGACTGAAAGGCTTGGAAAAAGCGTGCTCTGAATAAAGTAGCCAGCGCTTTAGTATTGTCTAAATTGGAGGATGTTAATACCGCACAGAAAGTGTTTGACCCATAGCGACTCATTGAATAATCACTGCAGCCTACCCCCAGCTTGTTCTGATTGTGATTGGTCAGTAAGAGCAGTTGTTCGCTAAGACGAACCAAAAGCTGATCAGCGTAGTCTTGGCCATGGATGTCATTGATGCGTCTAAAATTAACAATGTCCCAAGCAACTAAATAACTGCTGTCGTTGGCGTAGCTCGCCACGCGTTGATCAACATATTCAATAAAGGATTTACGATTGGCAAGCTTAGTAAGATTATCAAACTCAGCTTCGAACTTTACTTTGGTCAAGCTATCAATGTAGGCGTTACGCAACACCGCAACCTCACTGTTCTCTTTGGAGCGTTTAAAATACCTAAGCTCTAGACCTCCACGTTGAATGTCTGCAAGCAAGCTTTGTATTGGACCAGTAACGTTCAGCCTTACCACAATATGCACAATCGACAGCAAAGTCACTATAATCACCGCAACGTAGCCTAGCGCCTGAGCCAATAGCTCACGCTTAAATGGACTGTAATAGCTATCTAGAATAGTCAGTTCCAGTGAGATGCCAAAAGCACTGACTTGACATACCTCGCCATCAATAAACGCGTTTTCAATATGAGTGTGAGAAACCTCTGACTCATAATCCTTGATCGAACCAAACGACAACGACACATCAGGAAGATGGCTCGCAGTCTCAATCAATTTGTTGATTTGAAGCATTGGCGCATCAATCACCAACAAGCTCCGATTCTTTCGTGTTAGGGAACGTTTATCACCCGGAGCGTGAACGGGATCATGCGCGCTGATGACCGTTGCCCTCAACTCACCATTAGCAGCAATATACACTTCTCTCTTTCGAGTAAATGGCTCTCCAAGCGTCACTAATACATGGGTATCAAACACCACTTGATAAATGTCACTCGGTAACTCACGAGCTGAGAAAGGATCGCTCGCGCTACTCGCAGCAGTAATCGTAAACAGGTCATCGATAACAAATAGATGCACGGTGCCCATCTGCTCAGTGCGTTTCTCAGACATTAGATAAGCAATATGCGCATCCAAAAAATTTCTTACACTGTAATCACCCGTATCTTGTAGATGTCGAACAAATTGTTCTGATGCAGCAAGCTCACCACTGAGAAATCCGATCGCACGGCTTTCATACTCAGCCGCAATCAAAGCACTGGATAGGCGATTTAGCCAAAGGTCGCGCTCGAGTGCCCGATGTTCATTCACTTGCCAAAGGTAAACAATGATCCCTGCCGATATAACCAACGCACCGACCACTGGAGTCAAAGCAAAATGTAAGCGTTGAACTAACTTCATCGTTACTTAAGTTCCTTCACAATTCGTTGTCTGACGGATAAGGCATGGTCACTAATCTCTCTGTGGGTGTAGCTTTTCTCAATAAGCTCAGGAGATGGATTGATCACAGGGTCACTTAAGTAATCCTGATCAAGATAACGTTTGACGTTCGAGTTCGGTGTAGAAAACCAAGAATCTTGCGCGTTTTTCGCCGCGACATCTGGCCTAGTTAAATAGTCTATTGCCTGCTTGGTTTGTGGTTTAGTGATAATGCCTGACGGTGCAGCCAAACATTCCACCCAAACAAACGTGCCTTCTTTGGGCACAACATATTGCCATTCTCCATCTGGATCAGTATTGAACTCATTTAAAACATAGTCATCACCGGAAAAACCAAATGCCAAATCTGTTTTGTCGAGTAAACTGGGATCATCAATCGCATCTAACACATATTCGGTCGAGTTCAAATAAGCTCGCTGTTTCTTTAGTGCTTGATAGGCAAGCTTTAAGTCATCGATATCATCGGTAAACGGATCTTTATTAACAGCGAGCAATGCTGCGCCAATTAGATCGACGGGGTGATAATACATGGACACACGTCCACGCAGCTGTTCTTGAGGCTCAATCAGCTGTTGCCATGAATCTATAGGTTTTTCGAAAGCTGACTTGCGATACAGTAACCCACTGGTTCCCCAAGCATAAGGAATACCGTAATCGCCACACTGCTCAAACCAGCGATTGTCAAAACGCGGCTTCAGCTGTGTTCTTATCTCCGTGAGCGGTTGCATCGCGCCTTGGTCAGCTAACATATTTAGGCGAACACTTTCGATGACAACAAGATCAATAGAGTTACGGCGCTTACTCAGCAGCAGCTCATCACGCACCGACTCATCGGAGAAATAGGTTTCCTCAATATGTAAATGATGTTCGGTTTCTATATTCTGAATCACTTCTTCAGACAAAAACGCTTCCCAATTATATAGGTGTACTGTTCTTGCTTTGTCCGATGCGGACGCCACAGACCCGTTGACCAATATTAACAACCCAATTCCGAGTGTAAAAAAATGACGATGGAGAGTGGAAAGAATCATTAAGCTAGTCCTTTAGCGATGTTATTTCTTACAGACTAGGACAGCTAATATAGGAATTCATTAGAATGTGCTTCTCATAATTGAGAAATATCAGTTTGAAAACTCACTCAATAACTTGAGAAGAGGGTTTGGCCTCAATATGCATCTCCCCTGTCACCATATCGACGTTAGCGTGATACAAATGGGCGGTATCACCATGATGTTTGAAAGTAAAATGATAACTGTGAGCAGGAAAAAAAATCGGCACGTCGACAACCTGTTTGAGATCGTAGCCATCTTGCACGAAGACCTGTTGAACTTCAACACGCTGCTTGGCAGCACTCAACTCAAGTTGACGATCATAAACAGGTGCCACAGAGGGGTTAGTGGGATAGCTGTTGCCATCGTGAATTAGTGCTCTCAATGCACCATTACTCCATACGTAAAAGTCCTTCCAACCTTCGTTGACGCGATTGGAGAGCAGTATGGGCACCGCAGTTACTGTTAAACGATGAAGGATCGCTCCACTATCATCAAACAAGTAAGCTGTGCATCCTCCAGAGCCACAAAAATAGGGATCTTGCATCAGAACCAATAGCTCATCACGGCCATCATTGTTCAAATCTGCCGAGCCAGACTTATATCGATACTCTTTGTCTCTTGGATCCAGCTTTTCTGGGATCAGAATATCTTCTACTACCAGTCTATCGATATTGTCGAGCGTAAAGACCTGTGGGCGTGGTTCGCTGGTGTATTCATTGCAGCCTTGCAATAAAGCTGCAATTGAAAAAAGGACAATGACTTGTTTCACATCGTTCTCCAAAGAGTAGTAAGGCAATCTAAGTCTATGAAGGTAAACGGTGATTCACAAGTTTAATTGAGCAATTACAAGGTCGTCACAACGCGAACTGCCAATAGAATAAGCACTAATCCTGATAACTGGTCAATCAGCTTCGCCTTAGATTTCAGCTTGTTCAGTAAACGAGGTGATGACAGCATGAAAGTGATCAGGGTGTACCACAAACCATCAACGACCAAAGGGGTGAAAACGATGATCGCTTTGTCAGATAACTCACTACCTATGGCAACAAATTGGCTGAACAGTGCAGTAAAGAACAAGGCTATTTTAGGACTCAATAAAGATATAAACAGCCCTTCTTTTGCAGCTGTCATTACCGATACTTGCTTACCCGATTCTAAACGCTCAACAATGCCTCCTTTTGAGCGCAGTGCGTTATAGCCTAACCATGCGAGATACAATGCACCTAATAGAGAAATCCCTTTAAATACCAAAGGGAACTGATGCAATAATACTGAGAGACCAAGAACGGTAACGAGCGCGTAAACGCCAATTCCAAACGCATGTGCCCATGCAGTGGCAAGACCATGTTGTCTGCCTCCGGCCAGGCTGTGTTTAGCGACAATAGCCAAGCTCGGGCCTGGTGACATGGCTCCTAACAGACAAATAGCAAAAAGTGATAACCAAATAGTGAAGCTCATAGATTGTATCCTCCGTTGAGCATCAATCTACCACTCACCGTTAATGATTTGAAATCACGATTTATCATTATCATCATGATTTAAGATCATAACCCTCACTCTCGAACCGAATACATTGAGGTACGCATATGCGCTAGCACTTGTTCACGTAGCCAAGTGTGCGCCGGATCTTGGTCATACTTTGGGTGCCAAATTAGCCAGTAGAGGTGTTTAAGCGGAGTGAATGGCAGTTCAAAGATGCGTAGCCCAAGTTGCTTAGCGAGGTTTACAGCAATATGCTCTGGCAACGTAAGCAGTCCATCACTTTGTGAAAGCATCGCAAAAGCTGAACTAAAAAATGGAGTCGATACTAAAATTCTCCGTTCCAGGCTTTTCTCTTTCATCGCTGAATCAAGAAAGCTGTCTTTATCACCCCCCGCTGAAATACGAATGTGAGGATAGGCTTCCAAATCGGAAAAGCTCAGTGCCTTACGACTTGTCAGTGGATGATGCTGGCGAGTCACAATCACAGGTATGTCTTCACCAATTTTTCGGGAGCTCAAACCGCTTGGCGCTTCCGGCAGCATAGTTGAAGCTAGCTGAACGTCTGTATCTCCGAGACGTTGCAGTAAATTAGGCTCCCAAAGACGATAAGAAAAGTCCATTAATGGCGCGCTTTTTCCAATGCGCCCAACCAATTCTGGGAAGATGTACTGAGCTACATAATCGGAGGATGAAAACGTCAGTGTTTGTTGGTAGCGCTTGGGATCAAACTCGTCATTTCCGAGCACCCGCTGAATATTGTCGAGAAGAGGTTCAACCTCATTGCTGAGCTTTATGGCGCGTGGAGTGAGAACGTAGTGGTTACCATCACGCACAAGTAGTGGATCTTGGTAGATCTCACGAAGTTGGCTCAACTGACGGCTAACTGCCGACTGTGTTAGGTTCAATCGTAATGCAGCTCGGCTGACATGACGCTCTGAGAGCAGTACTTGCAATGTGTAGAGAAGATTGAGATTGGTTTTATTGTTCATCGGCCTGCATGCTGTGTTGTACACCCTCCCCCAACATAGTGAGCTACGGTCTCTCTCTAGGGTGGCCTAAAGTGATTATTTCGCCGACTGGATGATCTGAATACTTGAAGGCAGATATTCGATTACGGCTTGGTTCTTGCCTTGTTTTTTAGCAGCATACATGAGTTTATCGGCTTCATACAGAGTCTCAAAGTCACTCGCATTTTGATAGATGACACAACCCACACTTACCGTCACCATGTGATAATCAATTTCCTCAAGAGCGACCTCCCTCGCCGCGCGGCAAATGTTTTCTGCAAGCTGCTCGGAAGCACCTTTCGCCATTTTAACAAAAGCAACTGCAAACTCCTCCCCACCAATTCTGGCTACGGTTTGAGTTGAGGTCGTCAAGCCATTGAGTTTTTCCGCCACACTTTTAATCACCAGATCCCCCTTGATGTGCCCGTAGGTATCATTGATGGACTTGAAGTTGTCGATATCGACAATCATGACGGTCAAATTCCAGTTTGCCTGTCCGTAGAGCTTGAGCTTCTCTAGGAAGTACCGGCGATTCCAGAGTCCAGTTAGCGCATCTGTTTCTGATAGGTGTTTAAGCTTTTGATTGGTTCTAGCCAGTTCAGCTGTGCGCCGCTTTACTGCGAGGTTGAATACGACTAAGTAGAGGATGACTAACGCACCAACAACACCGATAACCAACTTAGGTAAATAGTCAGGATAGACCGTCGTAATGTGCATCCAACGACTTAATATTTGGTTGCGTTCCTGTGCGGTAACATTGTTGAAATCGGCAATCACACTACCCAGAGCTTGAGCACGCGAAATTGACGTAGCGTAATAAAGCTCTCCTGAATAGAGGTGTTTAACGCCTATAAACTGCCCACTAGCACGGGAGGTGGTAAGATAATAATTGGCGACTTGCTGATCAGCGACGAATGCTCGGATTCTATTACCAAGTGCAGCTTCAATCATGAGTGCATTATTAGCAAAAAACGTCAGCGAAACCTTTGGGAAGTGAGTTTGTATATAGTCGGCTTCATAGCCACCAGAAACCACTCCAACACTGTGTCTATGGTTACCTTGCAAAAACGCATTCGCATCAAATGTTTGCAAGGATTGGTGGAAGTAAAGTTGAGTGTCTATCGCAAACAAAGTTCGTCCATACGCCAGATACTTCGCTCTCGACTCAGACCAAAGCAGCCCTGCATGAATGTCCGCTTGGTTGTGTTTTACCCGCTCAAGAGATTCTTGCCAATCCACTAATTGAAACTCGATTTCAACGCCATTGGCTTCGCCATAAGCTTCCCAAAAATCAACCAAAATGCCGGCAGGTTTTCCCGATTCATCAATAAATGAGTATGGTTTCCATGCTTTGGAGTTGGTGACAATTAAACGATTGGATGAGAACGGCTCACTCACCTTAGAAGCGACATCATAGACGTTAAGACTTTGGGGAGGCTCATTATCAAAAGCAAAAGAAGCATGACAGATCAGTACCAGTATAAAGGCTAATGGCCAAACTACCTTAAACCGGGACATAATAAACATGTCACATACTCGCAACTACTTAATAAGAGTCTTATTTATAGCCGCTTATTTTGTGACACGCCTTCCGTATTTTTGAGTTTCTCGACTTAGATCGCACTATGGTCGATCACTAAGGCGTCACTTATATAAAGAGTGAGAGATGAATGGATTTTATAAATTATTGCTCATCATCAATAGCAAAGCTAACAGCAGCATCGCTATGAATTTGAGTTGTGTCGTACAGAGGGACAACAGTATCCGTCTGCTGAATTAACATAGCAATTTCCGTGCAGCCAAGAATAATCGCTTGGGCACCGTTCGCCGCCAGATCGCCAACAATTTGTAGATACTCTTGCTTGGAGGCTTCACGCACCTCCCCTTTGACGAGCTCTTGATAAATCACATCGTGGACACACTTACGTTGCTCATTATTTGGAACCAAGACATCAATACCAAATTGCTGCTCTAAACGACCTTTATAAAAGTCCTGTTCCATGGTGAAGGCGGTGCCAAGTAAGCCGACTTTGGTTACGCCATCTTTGACTAGTTTTTTTGCAGTAGCGTCGGCAATATGAATAATCGGAATTGACAATCTCTGCTCTATTTCTGGCGCCACTTTGTGCATCGTATTGGTACAAATAAGCAGTGCATCAGCACCTGCCGCCTGAACAGAAAGGGCAGCCTGACTCAAATGCTCCGTCGCAGCGTGCCAATCGCCATTTCGCTGCATAGTTTCTATCTCTGCAAAATCAACACTGAAAAGCGCAATCTTTGCGGAGTGGAACCCGCCTTTCGCAGCCTTTACGCCTTCATTGATTGCTTTGTAGTAGTTTGCTGTCGATTCCCAGCTCATTCCGCCAAGCAGGCCAATAGTCTTCATTTTAATTCCTTGTCGTCTTCCTAACGTCTGACTATAACCAACGAAATCAGTCAGAGGCAATGAAATTAGTGAGGGATTTCCTACATTTATCGTTAAGCTACATCGAATAAGCGCAGCCCTTATTGAGCAATGCTTCAAGAGTTATCTGACCAGTAAAATTAGCTACTCAAAATGCTAAAGAATCCCTCTCTGATACCGATACAATACCTAGTTATACAAAACAGTGTTCTTAATAATAAATCCATTTCATAGCACCTTGTATACATTCAATGTCAGCCAACCAATAGATCAATAGTTTTAGCGAATCTAGGACGTAGTATGAAATTTAGCCACAAAATCGTATCCGCTTCAGCGGCATTACTGCTCGTTACCGTCTCAACCTTGGGTATCACTCAGTTGATTACTGTACGCAGCGAGCTTCAAGATCACATTGATAGCAGCATCCATGAGCTGACTACGGGCATTAAAAACACCATCACCTATGACTTAAACGCCAAGCGTGATATCGCCAGTTCTGTGACTGAATCTCTAGAAATCAATCCTGAAAATCGCGAATTCATCACCAGCGTCATCGCCACTCCAACACTGAAAAGTAGTTTTCAAGCCGTTGGTGTCGGTTATCAAGCTGATGGTTCGCTAATCAGCAACGACGGATGGGTACCAGATAGCAGCTATGACTCGCGTACACGCCCTTGGTATCAAGAAGCAAAACAAACCAACGGCACAATTATTACTGACCCCTATGTTGATTCATCAACGAAAAACGTGATCATTTCACTCGGTTCTGCACTTAACGACGACTCCGGTCGCTTTATTGGTAGCGTTGTCTTTGATGTGACTTTAACAACCTTGGCTGATCTCGTGAATCAAACCGATTTATTTGGTGCAGGGTATTTGTTTGTTGTAACTGACAAAGGTATGACCATTGCTCACCCTGATAGCAGCTTCAACGGTCAACCGGTGACTAAGTTTGTTCCAGGTATTCAGCTAAAATCTGGCGCTCAGCAGCTTTCTATCAAAGGCCAAGACTACCAAGTCAATCTAGTGCAAGTACCTGAAGAGAACTGGTACGTAGGCGCAATCATTGATAAAAGCATTGCGTTTTCAGCAATCAGTAGCATGCGTAATCAATCCATTCTATTTACGGTCATTGGTCTGATCGTCAGTGTTATCGCGCTAACCGTACTGATTCGCTTCCTAATGCGTCCACTCAATGACCTTAATACGGCCATTCAAGATGTGGCCAATGGTAATGGTGACCTGACTCATCGTCTTGATATCAATACCGATGAAGAGTTTGCTGAGTTGGCTAAAGGCTTTAATACCTTTACTGGGAATCTACAGCAACAGATTATTCAATCGAAGCAAATCTCTACTAAGATTTTGGCGTTGACACAGCAAACTACTGAAGGTGCGAAGCACTCGGCAATAGCGATGAATACTCAGCTTCAAGAGTTAGAGCAACTCGCTACCGCAATGAACGAGATGGCAAGTACATCATCAGAGGTAGCTAATAACGCACAAGGTGCAGCAAGCGCAGCGCAAGCAGCGGACAATGCAACTCAAGAAGGCTCAGAAGTCGTGCTGGATACCACAAGCGCCATTACTAACCTATCAATTAGTATTGATGAAGCAGTCATTGAAGTTCAGGGCTTAGAAACAGCCACTGACAACATTGAAACGATTCTTAAGGTCATCAACGACATTGCCGATCAAACTAACCTGCTAGCGCTAAACGCTGCGATTGAGGCAGCACGTGCTGGCGAATCTGGACGCGGTTTTGCCGTGGTAGCGGATGAAGTTAGAACGCTAGCACAGCGCACGCAAGAGTCGACGACAGAGATTCGCAACATGATCGAGCAACTTCAATCTGGTGCACATTCGGTATCGGCAGCAATGGCACAAAGTAAAGACAGTGCAACGCTCGCTGTAGATCGTGCGCAGTCAGCAAACGATGCGTTAGAACGTATCCGCCAATCTATTGCGCAAATCTCTGACATGAACATGCAGATTGCTGCGGCTGCTGAAGAGCAAAGCCTAGTAGCGGAAGAGATCAACGCTAATACAGTTAAGATTAAAGACCTTAGCGAACAGGTTTCCGAAGCCGCTGATGGCGCGAATACTGCGATGACAGATCAATTTGAGAATGTCCACCAGCAAGAAGCTATTCTAAGCCGCTTTAAAGTTTAATCGATGGGGCGCCTCTATTTAGGCATCTGAATAGAGGCGTTCCCTTTTCTCCGCTCCATCACCCTACTTGCATTTAAACGACTTCCTTTTCATCTTCTCCATTTCATCCAATAGATTAATTATCGGCATTTCCTGGAAATAACCAGAATTATTAACTACCTTGTTACTATAAATTGAAACTTTGCATCAATTCCATGGAATGAATAATTTACAATTTAAATAACAATTAAATTCACCATTAAAATTGACTTTCAAAAACATACAAATTACCTACCAATTCTTCTCAAAACCCACGAGTAAACATACATTTTTGCGTGTAATCGATGAAATGTTAGTCAAACACTGGCAAATTATATTCACCTCGCAACTCTATGGCTTCGAATGTAGTCATGCTAAAAATCCAAATATCTCCAGAATCTTTGCCTATAATATGCAATGAAGTGACTAGCAAAAATCAGGAATTGGCACTGCTTGTCTAGGATTTTATAGAAAAACATACAACCAACGTTTAAATAATCAGCAGTTGACAACATTTTTCCTACAAAAGTCAGAAAAAAACACTTTTAAGGGTTCCAACTGCAACCATAAACTGGTTTACTTGTCACTGTTAGCGCGCCTCTACAACTTTTAGAAGGTGTATATAAAAAAATACACACAACGTTTCGGCGCCAAAGTTACGGACAAACACAACAGATTAATTGGAGTTATCGTGGCAACGAGCAACACAAACGCAGCACCCCGCGACAATTGGGGTTCGAAGCTTGGCTTCGTAATGGCCGCAGCAGGTTCTGCTGTAGGTCTTGGTAATATTTGGAAATTCCCATACACAGCAGGCGAAAATGGCGGTGGTGCATTCATCGTTATCTATCTTGCATTTGTTATTTTCATTGGTTTTAGCGTAATGCTGACTGAATTTGCTGTTGGTCGTAAGACTGGTCGCAGTGCAGTTGGTGCTTTTAAATCGACAGACGGTCGCTGGACATTTGTTGGGGTAATAGGCGTACTAAGTGGTCTACTTATCATGGGTTTCTACCCGGTAGTAGGTGGCTGGGCGCTGGCTTATGTTCAGAAAGTCGCAACAGGCCTGTTGAGCACACCTGAAGCCATCGGTGATAGCTTTGGTGGTTTCATCACAGACCCTGTACAGCCTCTTCTTTGGATGGGTGTCTACTTGCTAATGAACATCATCATCGTTAGCCGTGGTATTTCAGGTGGTATCGAAAAAGCAGGTAAGATCCTGATGCCGATCCTATTCCTTATCCTAATCATCGTATCGGTGAAAGGTCTTTCACTACCTGGCGCGATGGCAGGTGTTGAGTTCCTATTCAGCCCAGACTTCTCGAAAGTAGATAGCGGCGTTGTGCTTGCAGCACTTGGTCAAGCATTCTTCTCTCTAAGCCTAGGTATGGGTTGTATGATCACATACGGTAGCTACCTGAAGAAGAAAGAGAACCTAGTTCAAACGACAGGTATGGTTACGGCAATGGACACGGGTGTTGCTATCCTAGCGGGTATCGCAATGTTCCCGGCAATGTTTGCTCTGGGTATGGAGCCAGCAGCAGGTCCTGGTCTAGTATTCGTCGTTGTTCCTCAGCTATTTGCTGAAATGGGCGGCGTTGGTCTTATCTTCGCACTACTGTTCTTCGTTGGTCTAACGGTTGCAGCACTGACATCTTCAGTATCTCTACTAGAGGTTGTTGTGTCTTACCTAATCGACGAGAAAGGCCTGAAACGTTCTACAGCCGTGCTTTCTGCAGCAGCAGTAATGGCAGTGCTATGTATCTTCGCTTCTCTATCGCTAGGCGGTGTAGGTCCTACTCTGTTTGATACAGGTGCATTCGATATCTTCGACCTAATGACTGATAAGATCTTCCTAGCAGTTGGCGGTATGTTGGTATGTATCTTCGCTGGTTGGAGACTAAGCCGCGAAGAGCTAGAGAAAGAAATCACTAACGATGGTGAGGTTAAATTCCCACTATTCGGTCTGTGGTACAACCTAGTTAAATTTGTTATCCCTGTAGCAGTAGCTATCGTAGCATTCGCTGGTATCTCTAGCGGCTTCGACAGCGGTAAGGGTCCTATCATGCTGATTGGTCTTGGTATCATCGCATTGACTGGTGTGCTTTCTAAGAAGCTGTAACCAAACTCTAAAATCTATCAAGCCCTCACCTAATGGTGGGGGCTTTTTTTATCTGTTACTCCCAGTGATGGGTAACGTTATAGCAAGATAGATATCGATACGTACAAAAAATCCCGACTCTAGGTCGGGATTTTGGTTTATTACTTATTTGAACGCAGCAGTTCAATCAGCGCTATTTAGCTTCACCATAACGTTCTAAATATAAAATCGTCGCAGCCGTTCTTGATGGCACTTGCAGCTTTCTCAACAGGCTTTTCATGTGCACTTTGACTGTCGATTCAGAGATGAACAAGCGGTCAGCGATTTGTTTATTCCTAAACCCTTTCGCTACCTCTTTAAGAATTTGCATCTCTCTTTCTGTTAGTGTGGTAAACACATCACTGATATTCGCGCGCTCACTCAAATACGTTTTGATCGCACCGCTAAACGCTTTGCTGCCATCACTTAAACCGCGAAGGAGTTCGACTATTTCATCTGGCTCAGTATCTTTTAGCAAGTACCCGTCGGCACCGGCTTTCACCAACGAATCGATATCGGCAGGAATGTCAGAGACCGTCAGGATGACAATAAAGCCCTGGAAATCATCTTCACGAAGCGCTTTTAGCGTATCTAATCCCGACATGCCTTTCATATTGAGGTCGAGAAGCACCAAATCCGGTTCTATCTCTTTAGCCAAGGCTACAGCATCTGAGCCATTGCTAGCTTCTGCGACGACTTCAAAGTCATCCTCAAAGCTGAGCAACTGACCAATGCCGCGCCTCATTAATGGATGGTCATCGACTAACATGACTTTACATTCGCTCACTGAGTGGCTCCTTCGCTTTGTTATGTTTTTGCAATACAGAAATCATTCTATGCTGCATCTGTTCGTTGAAACGTAAATCGCACTTCACACCCCTGCTCTTTCGCAGAATGTATCGAAAAATCTGCGTTTAAGCGCGCCGCACGCTCTTGCATGATACTCATCCCGTAGTGATCCAACTTCTCCATCGCTTGATCGAATCCTACGCCGTCATCGGCTATCTTAACCGTGACCACTGCATTTTCTTCTTCTTGGCAAGAGACCTGAATTTTTGAAGCTTTTGCATGTTTAATCGCGTTAAGCACAGCTTCTCGAATCAACTGCAGTATGTGCACTTGCTCATTGGCACCTAGCTCCAAAGATGACATTTGATTGTCTAACGCTATATCGGCGGGGGTTTGGCTATCTAGTTGATTCAGCATCTCAGTTAACGCTTCACCAAATGTGCCTTCTTTAATCGACAATCTAAACGTGGTAAGTAGCTCTCTAAGCTGAATATAAGCATTATCCAGCCCTTCTCGTATATCATTAAGCACGACAGCAGATCGGCTGCCCTCAAGACTGCCAAACTCCTTGCTAATAGAGCGATTGAGCAGTGTAACCTGTATCTTTAGGTAAGACAGCGACTGAGCCAAAGAATCGTGAAGCTCACGCGCTATTGTAGCTCGTTCTTCCATCAATATAAGCTGTTCGGTCTGTCGCTGTGATTTATTATAGTAAACCGCACGCGCTAAAATTTGCGCAAAGTTGTCCACCAGCTGTTCATCAGGACACGGCAAGCCGATTTGATATCGTAGTTGCCCTAAGGTTTCACCATCGAGTTTCAGTGCTTTAATTCGTTCAGAATTACCATTGAATTGACCTTCACTTACTACCCATGGTGTGCCCTCTACTTCAGAAACTTGAAGCTCAACCGCCGTAATACCTTCAATACTGTAGATGTAACTAAGGATGGCTCTGAAGTTTTCATGAGATATACGCGTGGCCGTTAGTTCCTGCGACGATTGATAAAGCACTTCCAATGACTGATGAGCATGCTGCAACTTATGTGTTTTCTCATTCACGGCATCCTCTAGCCCCCGGTAAAGTTTCCCCAGGTCATCGGCCATGTTTTTGAAAGCGCGGCCTAAAATGCCAAGCTCATTATCAGAACGCAGATCGACCTTAACATCAAAGTAGCGATTTTGAATCTGCTCACTGGCTGAAATTAACTGACCTAACGGCCTTACAATCTGCTTGCGCACGAACAAGACCACATAGATAGCAACGATAAGGATTCCGCCTAAACCTATACCACCCGCCCACGCTAAACGAATCAGCTTGTTTTCAGAGTGCTCTTGAAGCTGTAACACAAAGTGATCAATGCCATCCACAAAGTCTGCGACGAGGTGCAAATACTGCTGGCGGTCTTCGCTCACCAATATCTTCTTGAGTTCATGCCAACGTATGATGACTTGATAGTAGTCTTGAGTGATTGCTTCTGGTACATCCCAAGATTGCAGCGCTTTCATAGAGGGTGAGTAGAGGGAGCCCTCAAACTGCTCAACATGGGTATGATACTCAGGTGAGTCCATTTGAATATCGTTCGCCAATCTATAGCTTTGCATTCGCATAGACCCCGACACATTGACCGCTTCAGCATCATTCAAGCTCGACGCCAAGGTCAAAATCGCGAAATTGGTTGTGATTAACGAGAGCAATAAAATCAAAATCATCGCCTTCGCTATGGTTCCTGTGACGGATTTTGTCGGTTTTTTCATAATCCATTCATCTCATCAAACTATCGAATGCCCGCAAAGCCATCATCTCGAACGTGCTAAAACTAGAGCCAACACTATCCATCTATTGTCAGTAATTTATTGATCCAAAACAAGCTTAGCACTCAATTACCTCCTAGGAGGTATTTATACAAATGTGTCGAAAACTACAATTCATATGACTATTAATTAAAGATTGTTAACAGGCAAAGTGGGCTACACTTTTGTTATTACACGTTTCATTGGTGCCATGAATGGTAGATATTGCAAAACGACGTTTGTTTAGACGCAAAGCCATCGATCCTACTCAAATCAGACTCCCTTGGGTCAACAATCTTGAACAGTTTACAGACTTATGTACCCGCTGTGGAAAATGCGAAGAAGTTTGTGAAACAGAAATTATCCATAAAGGCGACGGCGGCTACCCTGCTATCGACTTCGCAGTTGATGAATGTACCTTTTGCTACAAGTGTGCAGAAATCTGCCCAGAGCCTATATTTAATGGTATCAAGACACAACCATGGAACGCCAAAGCCGTCATTAATGACACTTGCTTAGCGCATAATAATGTTGAGTGCAGAAGCTGTGGTGATAGCTGCGAAACAATGGCGATTACGTTTAAGTTACGTGCAGGTGGCGTCGCGTTACCTCAATTGGAGTTAGCAGATTGTAATGGATGTGGAGCCTGTGTGTCTCCGTGCCCTACTTCTTCTATCTCAGTGAGCAATGTCTAGAAACAGAATTAAAAATAACAAAGAGAACACCATTTAATGTCACTAAACGAAGTACATATCTCAAGTTTGGTAGTTAACTGCAAGGCAGAACACCTCGCAGAAGTTAAGAGCGAAATCGAGAAATTCGATAACGCAGAGATCTATGGAGACAGTGAGGAAGGCAAGATCGTTGTCGTCCTAGAGACCGAAAACCAAGGTTTCGTCACTGACACTATTGACGCTATCAACAACTTACCTAACGTCCTAACCTGCGCCTTGGTGTTTCACCAAATTGAGTCCGGGCTAGACGACGATGAAAATAACACTGGAAGTAACCATTCCCAATTAGAGGGTGAAGTATGAAAATGACAAGACGTGCGTTCGTGAAAGCGAACGCAGCGGCATCAGCGGCGGCTGTAGCGGGTATTACCCTTCCTGCATCAGCAACCAACCTAATTGCTAGCTCCGACCAAACAAAAATTACCTGGGATAAAGCACCTTGTCGTTTCTGTGGTACAGGCTGTTCTGTACTAGTAGGGACGCAAAACGGTAAAGTTGTTGCGACCCAAGGTGACCCTGAAGCGCCAGTTAACAAGGGTTTGAACTGTATCAAAGGTTACTTCCTGTCTAAAGTGATGTACGGTAATGATCGTCTAACACAACCTCTACTTCGTATGAAAGATGGCAAGTTCGACAAAGACGGTGAGTTTGCACCTATCTCTTGGGACGAAGCGTTCGACATCATGGCTGAGAAATGGAAAGCGTCTCTCAAAGCCAAAGGCCCAACAAGCATCGGTATGTTTGGTTCTGGTCAGTGGACCGTGATGGAAGGTTACGCTGCAGCTAAAATGATGAAAGCAGGTTTCCGTTCAAACAACATCGACCCGAACGCTCGTCACTGTATGGCATCTGCGGTAGTGGGTTTCATGCGTGCCTTTGGTATTGATGAGCCTATGGGTTGTTACGATGATTTCGAGAACGCTGATGCATTCGTGCTTTGGGGTTCAAACATGGCAGAGATGCACCCGGTACTTTGGACGCGTATTACTGACCGTCGCCTAAGTCACCCTCATGTTCGCGTTAACGTACTGTCTACGTACTACCACCGTTCATTCGAGCTTGCAGATCACGGTTACATCTTTAATCCACAGTCTGACCTTGCGATCGCAAACTTCATCGCTAACTACATCATTCAAAACGATGCGGTTAACTGGGACTTCGTAAACAAACACACGAACTTCAAACAAGCTGATACCGATATCGGTTACGGTCTACGCGATGACGATCCACTGCAAAAAGCAGCAGCAAACCCTAACTCTGGCAACATGAGTGATATCTCATTCGAAGAGTACAAAAAATCTGTTGCTCCATACACAGTAGAAAAAGCATCAGAGATCTCAGGTGTTGAGCCAGAGAAATTGATTGAGCTTGCGAAACAATACGCCGATCCAAACACTAAAGTGATGTCACTTTGGACTATGGGTATGAACCAACATACTCGTGGTGTATGGATGAACGGTTTGGTTTATAACATCCACCTACTAACAGGTAAGATCGCTACTCCGGGTAACAGCCCATTCTCACTGACTGGCCAGCCATCAGCATGTGGTACTGCTCGTGAAGTTGGTACTTTTGCTCACCGTCTACCGGCTGATATGGTAGTTGCAAACCCTAAACACCGTGCGATTGCTGAGAAAGAATGGAAACTGCCAGAAGGCACGATCCCACCAAAACCTGGTTTCCACGCTGTACTGCAAGACCGTATGTTGAAAGACGGCGTTCTAAACTGCTACTGGGTTCAATGTAATAACAACATGCAAGCCGGTCCTAACATTAACGAAGAGCGTCTGCCCGGCTACCGCAACCCGGAAAACTTCATTGTTGTTTCTGACCCATACCCTACAGCGACAGCGCAAGCTGCTGACCTTGTTCTTCCAACCGCTATGTGGATTGAAAAAGAAGGGGCTTACGGTAACGCAGAACGTCGTACTCAAGCTTGGTACCAACAAGTAGAAACTGTAGGCGAAGCAAAATCTGACTTGTGGCAAGTTATGGAATTCTCTAAGCGCTTCAAGATGGAAGACGTTTGGCCAGAAGAGCTTCTAGCTAAATCTCCAGAGTACCGTGGTAAGACAATGTACGACATGCTGTTCAAAAACGGTCAAGTCGATAAGTACCCTATTGAAGAAGCTCGTGAGCTAAACGACGATGCGCACCACTTCGGTTACTACGTTCAAAAAGGTCTGTTCGAAGAGTACGCAGCATTTGGTCGCGGCCATGGTCACGACTTAGCACCATACGATGTTTACCATCAAGTACGTGGTTTACGTTGGCCGGTTGTTGATGGTAAAGAAACACTTTGGCGCTACAAAGAAGGTTCGGATCCTTACGCGAAAGCCGGTTCTGGCTGGGACTTCTACGGCAAGCCAGACGGCAAAGCTTGGATTATTTCAGCACCGTACGAAGCGCCACCAGAAGTGCCAGACGAAGAATTTGACTTGTGGCTATGTACCGGCCGTGTTCTAGAGCACTGGCACACAGGTACTATGACTCGTCGTGTTCCTGAGCTGTATAAAGCAGTCCCTGATGCTGTGTGTTACATGCACCCAGAAGATGCCAAGGCTCGCGGTGTACGTCGCGGTGAAGAAATTCTCATGGCAAACAAACGCGGTGAAGTACGTGTCCGTGTTGAAACACGTGGTCGTAACCGTCCACCTAAAGGTTTGGTATTCGTACCATTCTTCGATGCTCGTATCCTAATCAACAAGTTGATTCTCGATGCGACTGATCCTCTGTCCAAACAGACAGACTTCAAGAAGTGCCCTGTTAAGATCACCAAATTGGCTTAACAGAGAACGAATGAGCGAAACGGCTGCTCCAGTAGGAGTAGCCATCGAAGAATTAGCCTAAAGGCGGAGAAACAAAAATGAAAAAATTGATTGTTGCTATTCTCTCTGTTGGTGCACTTATCGCCGGCGTAGCACAAGCAGAATTGAATAACCCGGGTGGAACTGGTGGTCTAGATTCACTTCGTGGTAGTACTAACCTTGAAGACACTCGTCCTGCGGATGACTTCAAGCACACACCTAAAGACCAACTGGTAGAGAGTTCATATGTGTATCAGCCTCCACTGATCCCTCACCAGATTCGTAACTATGAAGTATCGCTTAACGCGAACAAGTGCTTGGCATGCCATAGCTGGAAAAATGCGAAAGAAGCAGGTGCAACCAAAATCAGTGTGACTCACTACATGAACCGTGAAGATGCTGTGTTGGCTGATATGTCTCCTCGTCGCTACTTCTGTCTTCAGTGCCACGTACCTCAAGTTGACGCTCAACCATTGGTTGGCAACGACTTCGAGCGCGTTGATTCATTGCGTACTGAATAGCCAATTGAAGTAGAGAGAGGCTATATATGAAATTTTTAAAAGCGTTTTGGAAACGTCTTAAGTCACCAAGTAAAGTCGCGGCGGGTGTTGTCCTGTTCCTAGGCTTCTCTGGTGGGCTTTTGTTTTGGGGTGCCTTTAACACGGGTATGGAAATGACCAACACCGAGGAATTTTGCTCGGGCTGTCATGCTCCTATCGTAGCGGAAATCCAGGAAACCATTCACTGGTCAAACCGTTCGGGTGTTCGTGCTATCTGTTCTGACTGTCACGTTCCACATAACTGGACAGATAAAATCATTCGTAAGGTTCAAGCATCGAAAGAACTATTCGCTCACTATGTACTCGACACTATCGGTACAGAAGAGAAATTCCAAGCTCGTCGTGGACACCTAGCAGAGCGCGAATGGGCACGACTAAAAGGTAACGACTCACTGGAATGTCGAAACTGTCATGAGTTCGATTTTATGGACTTTTCTGAACAGGGTCCACGAAGCGTTCAACAACACTCGACAGCGCTTGCGTCAGGTGAAAAGACTTGTGTAGATTGCCACAAAGGTATCGCACACCGTCTACCTGACATGGAAGGCGTTGAAGGCTGGCAATAAAGGAGCACTGAATGAGCACATTTGAATCGGTTATTTGGCACGTGCTTGGCTACGCCGCAATGCCGGTCATCATCTTGTCTGGATTTGTTGGGGTTGCAGCCGTATCACTTTGGTTGCTATCTCTTGGTAAAGACAAAGAGATATAAACACGTCTAATCAATCACTAAGCCTCGCATTCGCGAGGCTTTTTTTTATTCGCAAACCAAAATGTCTACTATATTTAAATAAGTCAATAAAATTAGATAAATAGAGTCAGGTTCCCTTCTAACAATGCAGGAATAACCTCGACCTTAATTAGGTTTCGCTTGTCCATGTCCAAAAAGTCCAGTGGGTTAAAAAAATTCTCCATTCGCCGCGCAGTAGCGCTGCTCTTTATCGTCGCGATCTCCGCCACAGCGATATTGTCTGCATCCGTAATTTATTCGCTAACCAAACAACGAGAAGTTGATACCGCGCTAGGCACGCTCGAACTTGTCTCCTCCATCGTATCTGATCGACTAGAGCAGTTCGATAAAGTAGGAGAACAAACCACAAACCAGTTGACCTACTTACTAAATACAACACCCGGAAAAAAAACCACAGCAGAGCTTATCGAACTGTTTGGCGCCGCTTTCGTAGGCAATAACTTTTTGCACAGTATTTATATCGGTTTTGATGATGACCACTTTGTTCAATTGTTTAATGTTGAACCTGAATATATCCGCAGGCAGCTTGACCTAATGGAAGGCGAAACGTGGATGGTGGTTGAACACCAAACTAATAGCAATAGCCGAATTAAAACCACTCGCTACTTCTTCGACAATTTGGAACCTAGCAGAGAGGTTACCAATCTTAGCAATTACTACCCAACAGAACGTGTCTGGTATACGCGCGCAAAACCCGGTTCAGTAAGCAAATCTCAGCCGTATTTATTTCACAACATCAGAATCACTGGGCAGACCTTCTCCAAACGCCTACCAGATCGTAATGCTGTCGTTGGAGTCGATATCTCTCTAGCGGGACTTGATGGTCACTTTGAGCAATCCCTAGAAGGTGTCGAGCTTCTTAAAGGAGCAGAAGTTTATGTGAGCAGTTTCGATGGTCGAATAATCGGAGGTAATCATTTTGATTCAAAAAGTATTGATCTCCCTTATGTCAGTACCATGCCCCTAAGCGATGATCAAATCACTACCGTGATAAACGCCCCTGTACTCACCGTCTCTAACCAACTCAATTGGGAACCTATCGATTTTGCTGTGAGTGGTGAGCCTTACGGATTGGCACCCGATCTATTTAGACTGATTTCCGATGCTACGGGTTTACAGTTCCAATATGTCAATGGTTTGCATTGGAGCGAACTCGTTGAAGGTTTCCAAAAGCAAAATATTGATATTCTTCAGTCTATCGCCACGACTAACACCATTACCGAATCACACCTCGAAGGCGATATACTCTACGAACTCGACTATGCAGTGCTCTCGCACCAAAACGTCTCCGCGATAAACTCACTATCAGATCTGTCCGGCAAAACCATCGGCATGATTGATGGCTGGTCAGTGACGCAAAGGCTTATCGATACATACCCTGACATAACCGTCTATCGATACGATACGTACAGCGACGCGATAAAAGATGCAAAGGATCAAAGAATAAGTGCGGTACTGGACAATCGAGCGATTCTCGTCAACAAACTAGCGCGGCATGATGATGGAGAGCTAACCCTTCGAACTATTGCCGATGACAGTATTTTACCGAAAGGCTTTACCTTCGTCGCAAGGGAAGAACTTCAGCCGTATGTCACCCTTGTCAACCAGTCTCTTCAATATTTAAAAGAAATTGGTGTACTAGAACAAATAAAAACTCGCTGGCTGGCTTCCCCGAAACAAACCTTAGGGCACATTAACAATGAGACGTTGTTATCACGTCTCGCCGACCCTGCAAGTTTTGGTGATATCACCGCAATTGATATCGACAATAAACCAAGTTACGTATTCGTCGATAAAGTAAACAACGTACCTGCGGAGTATCTAATCATATCGTTACCAGAAGAAAAAGTGCTGAGCCATGTCTATAACTACGTAATCTA
This sequence comes from Vibrio wakamikoensis, assembly GCF_050337275.1. NCBI lineage: Bacteria > Pseudomonadati > Pseudomonadota > Gammaproteobacteria > Vibrionales > Vibrionaceae > Vibrio > Vibrio wakamikoensis. The sequence continues at coordinate 90,007 of NZ_JAKJST010000019.1, forward strand.
CAACGTACTGTGGACACTAGCAGCACTGGTAATCATGGTCCCCATTGTTTGGTATTTCAGTACCCCGCTTTCTAACCCTATCTATCGACTCGTTAAAGAAACAGACAAAGTTAAACGTCGTCAATATGACCAAGTCGAAAAGCACAGCAGTTCAATTCGTGAAGTCGATGAGCTTTCTACTGCCATCTTTGAAATGTCTCAATCCCTAAACCAATATCAGCAATCTCAGGAGGAGTTCATAGAATCGATAATCCAACTAATTGCGAAAACCATTGATAGCAAATCCCCATACACAGGAGGGCACTGCCTGCGCGTACCAGAGCTTGCGCTCATGTTGGTTGACGCAGCTGAACAGGAAAAAGATAACACGTTTGAGAATTTCCATTTTAAAAATGACGCGGAGCGCCGTGAGTTTAGGATAGCCGCTTGGCTGCATGATTGCGGCAAAATAACCACACCAGAATACGTCGTAGATAAAGGTACAAAGCTTGAAACCAATTACAATCGCATCAATGAAGTCAGAACTCGCTTTGAAGTGTTATGGCGTGATGCAGAGATTGAGGCGCTGAAATCTGAAATTGACGGGCCAGAGAATAAACAGCAAATCATCGAAGCGCTCCAAGCTCGCCAACAAACGCTTCGCGAACAATTTGCCTTTGTTGCTAACGTCAATATCGGTGGCGAGTTTTTAAATGACCAAGACAAAGAGCGACTCATCGAGATAGCTAAACAGCCGTGGCAGCGCTATTTCGATAATCAATTAGGCTTATCACCGGCGGAAGAGAAACGCATGTCCAAACAAAGTAACTCACTCCCTGTCAGTGAATCGCTCCTCAGCGATAAAATCGAGCACGTTATCCATCATCACAGCGAGATTACTTACCCACCGGAGCTTGGCATAAAAGTGGATGTCCCTGAGCATCTCTATAACCTAGGGGAACTGCACAACCTCACCATATCACGAGGCACACTAACGGCCGAAGAGCGCTTTAAAATCAACGAACATATGATCACTGGCATCCAAATGCTGAGTAGCATTCCATTTCCCGAAGATCTGCAGAACGTTGAGCGCATCGCCACCACTCACCACGAAACAATGAAAGGGACAGGATATCCAAGGCGGTTAACTGGAGACGAGTTATCTATACCCGAGCGAATTCTGGCGGTTTCCGATATTTTTGAAGCACTCACAGCCTCAGATAGACCGTACAAAAAAGCGAAAACCATCAGTCAATCACTCGATATTCTGCACAATATGGCGCTAGATAATCATGTGGATATCGAAGTCTTTCGTTTGTTTGTTCGCAGCAAAGTGTATATGGATTACGCCAATCAGTTCTTAGAGCAAAGCCAAATTGATGCGGTAGATGAGAGTAAGTACCTCTCAGACAGTTAGAGCAGGCTAAATCAAAAAAGGGCACCACGAGGTGCCCTAACTTTAAATCAGCCACCGGTTAAGGTGCAGTGTCAATTTCAACCGGTTGATAGTGTTTCGCTTCAAGGTGCAGCCATTCTGGGATAACAGTGCCCATCGAAATCGACGACCATGTACCAGAAAAAATACCGATAAACATCGCCGTAGCAAATCCTTGCAGCGCGTCACCACCCAGCAGCCATAGCGCTCCTACGGTAATTAGCGTCGTACCAGAAGTCACCATGGTTCGAGCAAATGTGGCAATGACGGCTTGGTCACTCACGTCCGCCGTTTGCTCATTCGGCTTCAGTTTCAGGATTTCACGAATTCGGTCGGCGATGATAATAGAGTCGTTCAACGAATAGCCCAACACGGCTAGAACCGCGGCAAATACCGTTAGGTTAAACTCCATTTGGGTTAATGCGAAGAAACCCAAAACTAAGATCACATCGTGCAACAGCGCAGCTAATGCACCACTTGCTAAACGCCACTCAAATCGGAAGCTCAAATATCCAAGGATACACAGCAAACAAACCAACAGAGCTAGGCCACCTTGGTCGTATAGCTCTTGACCAACCTGAGCACCGACTATGCTGTCACTCACCACTTTCGAGTGCGGATACGCATTCGCTAGCACTTCTTTGAACGCTTGATGTTTTGCTGCATCTTGGTCTGCAGCGTAACGAATTGTCCAACGGCCTTCTTCGCCCGATTTGGTGACAGAAATCCCCTCGCCCAATAGTGGCGTCAAGGTGTCTCGCAGCTCACTTTGAGTCGTAGCACTGCCCAGTTGAACTTCCGATACCACGCCTCCAGTGAAATCTAGACCAAGATTCAATCCACGGATACCCACCGCAGCGACAGACAACACCACTAAACCAATCGACAATATATTGGTGAAATAACGAACATTACGAATGTGCGATTTAAAGAACTGTTTCATGCTTAAACCCTTACCTCACGACGAGTGTCGCGACCCCAAACAAGATTGATGATAGCGCGGGAGGCAAAAATTCCCGTAAACATACTAGTGAGTAGACCTAACCCAAGCGTTAAAGCAAACCCTTGGATAGGACCGTTACCAATAGCGTATAAGATCACAGCAGTAATCATGGTCGTGATGTTGGCATCCAAAATAGTCGCCACAGCAGAGTTAAAGCCCTGATCAATCGCTTGAGCAAAACTGCGCCCTTCTGCCAGTTTGTCTCGAATACGTTCAAAGATAAGTACGTTGGTATCCACCGCCATACCTACTGTAAGCACTAGGCCAGCAATACCCGGAAGTGTTAGCACTGCCCCTGGAACTAAGGCAATCAAACCAAGCAAACAAGACATGTTCAGAATCAGTGCCACATTCGCAACCCAACCCAAACGACGATACCAGAGCGCCATAAAGGTCAAGGTCAGTCCCATACCCAATGCCAACGCCGCAAATCCATTCTGAATATTCTCTGCACCTAGTGATGCACCAATAGTACGTTCTTCTACAATGGTGACCGGTGCTGTAAGCGAACCCGCTCGCAGCAGAAGTGCAAGCTGCTGAGCTTCCTCTAGGTTACCCGAACCGGTAATACGGAATTGACTGCCAAGCTGAGATTGAATCGTTGCCACACTGATTACTTTCTCACTGCGCTCCGTCTCACCACGGGCATTCACACCATACTCGCGATACACAGTTGCCATTGGTTTGCCAATATGTGTAGACGAGAAGTCGCTCATCTTCTTGCCACCAGCGTGATCAAGGGAGATATCAACTTCCGGACGCTTCATCTGATCGAAGCCCACTCGCGCATTCACGATGTGCTCACCCGTCAACACTGGCTTTTTCACCAGCGTAACAAACTGACCTTGCTCATCTTTAATACGTAAAGTCGATATTGGATTCGATGACGTACTGACTTCATGAAATGCGAGGCTAGCGGTTGCACCAATCACTCTCTTTGCTAATGAAGGGTCTTGGACACCCGGGAGCTCGATTCGGATACCTGTGCTGCCCTGGCGCTGAACCATGGCTTCTGTGATACCCAACTCTTCAATACGCTGACGCATGATCTTAAGGTTTTGCTGCATTGTGAGCGTTTCAAACTCAGTGTAAGGCTGCGCTTTCATCGCAATCAACAACGCATTCCCTTCCCCTTTCGCTTGCCACTCAGGGTAAGTCGCATTAACAAACTTACGAACCGCGATTTCCCCTTGCTTGTCTTTGGCAGTAACGATAATTGCCGTGTGTGACTCTGGTCTTACTGACACACCAAATACACGTTCATCTCGAAGTTGCTGTTTGATTTCATCAATCACGGCATCTCGCTGCTCTGAGACGGCTTGGTCAACGTCAACATTGAGTAAGAACTGAACACCACCACGCAAATCAAGACCTAATTTAATCGGCGTAAAACCCATAGTTTGAAGCCATTGCGGAGCAACTGATGTGTAAGAGTAAGACATGGTGTCTTCTTTACCGACCCATTTCCCCAGCACATTGCGAGCATCCGTTTGCTCGGCTTCGTTATCAAATACCAGCTGAGCAACATGATTCTCAACGGTGATCGACGTCGTTTCAACGCCTTGCCCTGTCAACAATGAATTGATTTTAAACGGCGTATCTAAATGCGTGTTCTGCTGGCGTAACTTAATCTCAATCGCGGGTTTCTCGCCAAACCATGAGGGCATCGCGCTAAGAGCTAAAATGACGCAAGTGACGACCAAGACAAGGTATTTCCAAGTGGAATAATGATTCAACACTGCTCTGGGTTGTTTTTTTGTACGCATAGTTTTCCCTCAGCCAAAAGGCTGAATATATAAAAAATGAAATGCACTAGATCGCCTGTGCGAAATTGAGCACAAGTCTAGTAATTAAGAAATAGCAAAGGGGAACTAAGCGTAGAGCGAGCTCAAATAGACGTATAAGGTGTTGCCATCTTTCCAACCACTCAAACGGTGCTCAGAAGCAGCATGACGAAAATAGAAAGGAGTGAGCAGTCTTGAATCTGCTGAGCAAACAAACTGTTCAAAGTAGCAAGAAGCACCTAAATCAGCGATTTGAGTGTAATCTGGCGCTTCTTGTTCACGTGATTCTTGACCGCTGTTGAACCATCGCAACGAAGACAAAATGCCTTGCGCGTCATGCTCACCAAATGAATTAGACGTTGGTCGATTAGGTTTGCGTGGATGGGTTGGGCGCTGATTTAGTTTTGAAGAAAGTCTGTTCGATAACTCACGCGGTGTGCCTACCGACTTATGGGAAGCGTCATAGGAGCTTTGGGAGTGCGTCCATACAGCGATGCTTGTATTATCAACTCGGTCACCTTCAAAAGTATCAGATGCAGCAAACCCCATTGGCGCGAAAAACGCGACAACAAAAGCAAGCAAAAATGACACACTGAACCGACTCAAAGACATAACCTCTATACTAATAGGCTCGCATTATGTGCCTAACCTAGTTAGAAGACAAATAAAAAAAGCTAAACCATTAAGACAAAGAGTTTGAAGCCCTTTAATGTCCGTCATCTTGAGGTAATACAGCTCAGCAACTATATTCAAAATGGTAGTGGTGAAAAGGATAAGACAATGGAACTGTCACAGAATGAAAGACTTACACTCGTCAAATACGCGCTAGGTGTGCTCGATGGTTGGGGTGCATCCAATCATCAAACCGAGGCCATTCTTGAACTTTCACAAGAACAGCACGCTCGCCTTAAAGTGACTCCAGCGACCGTACCGGTAGGTCCATCGACCTTTGAACGAGTGCATCTTATTGTCGAAATAGATGGCTTGCTCCGCACCGCCTTTGAAAGCTCTCATTTTATTAACAACTTCATCAACGTGCGCAATAACTCCAAAGCATTCAATGGCTACGCCCCCATCGAACATATTGAGCACGGTGACCTCACGTCAATAAAACGACTCAAACAATGCGTACAAGAAATGGCGCGTACTGCAGACAAAGAACGAGACAAATCTCCTTGGTAATCGCTTTGCAGACGTTAAAATATCTTTCCGCTGGCAACATTCAAGTAAATTTTATGTTCGGCTTCAATACCACCACAGTAGGTAAAGTAGACGCTATCTTTGTGATTAATTGATTTAATCCAACCGCCGACTTCTTCAAAGTCAGCAAGGCGACATTGTTTGCCTTTGATAAGCTGAGTACTGGCGTCGAGAAAGGCTTCTTGAAAGCTCATATAATGATCGCTGTTCTCGATGTACTCTTGTAGTACATCAAACCAATCGCTCCCCGATAATTTTACCGGCTCTACAGACAAGTGAGCACTATCGACCCACTGCGACACTTCATCAGCACCCTCTTCCAGCTGATAAATTGGCGCAATTCGAATCCAATCACCACGCCTCTCCATCACATTTAGCTGCTCGCCATAGTAAGCTATACCGTCCGGTATCGAGGTGGTTTCTGGTTGCAAGTACACGGTCTCTGCGGCTCGAGAAACGTAATATTGATTAGGAAGTGGTTTTGGTTCCGGAGTCGGCTCCTCGATTTTTGAAGGCTCGACGAGGGCTTGAGGAACCTGAGCTTTGCGATCTGCGCTGGTTTGAGGTGGTTCGGACTCATCGAAATAGCCAAGATAATAAGCCACCCCGCCACCAGCGCCCAAAAGCACGGCACCTATGCCAAGGCTCAATAAAATTTTTTTCACTACTCTCTTACCCTGCCTTCCACATATATTGATACACACTGTATCGGCACATACGAAATCAAGTTTAATTAATAATTGGGCTGAGTATCAAATCCTGAGCTAAATCAGCCAATTATTTTTAGCAACACAAGCATTCACAGAACAAATGATTATGTTAACATTCCGATTCATAACAGATAGTTCCGTTACCAAAATTCATTCACTTGATAGACGCTGACTAAAAAATCGTGAGCATCATTCCATAAGTGATGCCACTAATGTTGCTGGTCAGCCTATTTTGTTCGAATGTCGAGAGCTATCACCTAGTATATCTGTATCGTTATTTATAAGGCTTGTTGTAATGCGTGTAAGTTCTTTCTCTAGCCCCATGTTAGCCCGTACACTGCGTCTAAAGAGCGTCGTGTTAAGAGGACTAGGGCTTATTGCTTTAGGGCTTTGTACAACAAGCTATAGTGTGACAAGTTTTGCGTCAGATACAGCAATCGAAGTATCACCAGTACCAGTCGAACAAAATAAGACTTTTACCATTGGCGTTTTGAGCAACAAAGCTCGAAAGCACATTGGGTTTACCTCACCTATAGCCAAATACCTCGGACATCAACTGGCTCCCTATGGCTATACAGAGGGGCGTGTAAAAGTCACCAATTCCATCATCGAATTAGGCCAATGGCTCGATAGAGGTGAGATCGACATGGTGTCTGAAACTTTGTTTGCGGCCTTAAAACTGCAGGAAGAACACAAAGCTGATATTCGTTTGCACCGCTGGAAAAAAGGTCAAGCGGACTACCAAACCGTGTTCTTTGCCCGAAAGGATAGCGGTATTCATACCCTTAACGATCTCGTCGGTAAAACGCTTGTTCTTGAAGACAGAAGCTCCACCTCAGGCTTTTATATGCCTATACAAGCATTAATAAGCCAACAATTAGCGATGGCTTCTCAGCCTAGTTCGAGTCGAATCACAAATCCAGACAACATTAACATCGTCGTTGCTGACGACATCCTTCACAGAGCTGATGAAATTTCGCTATCTACTTGGGTTGCACATGGTCAAGCAGATGTCGGGGCGTTTGCCAATACCAATTGGGAGGATTCTGGTGATATGCCTCCGCACATAAAACCGGAAATGGAAATCATCTATCGCACTAAGTTCATCCCACGCAGTGTCGTTTTGCTGCGTAGAGATCTACCTTTTAAAGTAAAACAGGCTATCGAGACAAGTCTGGTCAATGCCCATCAATCAACAGAAGGAAAAGCCGCACTGTATAAGTTTCAGAAAACCACAAAGTTTGAGTCATTCTCCCCCGAACGATTGCAATCTTTCGCCGATTACAATCAATATCGCATGCAAATCGAAAGCATGTGGTTTCAGTAGGTAGACGGATAATGAAACTGAAATTACGACTACAAGGGCAGTACATGCTGGTGACATTCGCACTAGCAGTAGTGATGACGGTAACTAGCGCCGCGGTGCACTTGTGGTTGGCATCCAATCACTCACAGCGGCTCCTTCACGAACTCACTGTACAAAATAGTAAAACCTTTCGAACCGAGCTCAGTAAACGCGCAGAGCAAATGTCTAGTTATCTGTCAAAGTCAATGTTCGATCCACTCTATATGTACAACTTAGAGGAAGCGGGGTATTTGCTCGAACCACTGCTACAAATGGATGAACTTAAAAGTCTCGTCGTATTTGATAGCAAGGGACATGTTTTTCATGACGGCGACCCCTCACTTGAGATGCTTGGAAGAAATCTGCCATTTCCCTATGATGTCAGCGCAGTCTTAAGCCAAGGTCAACGAATTCATGAGTTTTCTGATGAGCGTTTAGTCATCATTCGTCCAATTCAAGTGGCAGACGAAATCATTGGTGGGATTTTTATTGAATTTTCATTAGATAAAGTCGATCGCGATATCGCAAACATGGCGACACTCATTGAATCGACCAATGATCGTTCTCAAAAAGCCTTATATCTAGGTGTCTTAGGCGCCGCAGTACTATTGCTGTCCTGTTCAGCAATAATGGCTGCCATCATTTCTCGCCACTGGAGCCGACCGTTGGTTAAACTCACTGAGCAGGCAGAGTCCATTGGACGCGGTGATTTCAAACTTGCGCAAGCGATGAGTACGATGAAAAGGCAAGATGAAATCGGTCATTTGACCATCGCTGTTCAGTCTATGGCGTCAAAGCTTGAACAGCGCACTCAAAAAATCTCGCACCTAGCTTATCACGATGCGTTAACCGACCTCCCGAATCGAACCCGCTTCATTCAACACTTACAAGGTACTATAAAATCCTACCCTGCAACATCGTTTAGCGTGTTATTTATTGACCTTGACGAGTTTAAGGTTATTAATGACAACTATGGTCATGATAGTGGCGACTTTTTGCTAATGCGACTAGCGGAAAAACTCTCCACATGTGCACGCGAAATCACCAACGATCATCCACTGACTATGATTTCTAGGATCGGCGGCGACGAGTTTTTAATGTTGATCCCACATCTTAAAACGACGGAAGATGTAGATGGCTTACTGAAAAAGATCTTCCTAGCAGTTCGCTCTCCTATTCTGATGGAAAATGAAGAACTCGTGGTGGGAGGAAGTATAGGTATCGCTCGTTATCCACAAAATGGTAAAACGGCTGAAGATCTGATCAAGAACGCCGATATTGCAATGTATCGAGCAAAGGCTGATGGTAAAAACACACACAAAGTGTTTACGCCAACAATGCTCAAGTCGGTCACGCACCGAGCGAATATCGAGCGCGAACTTCGACGTTCACTCGCTGATTTGCAACAGTTTGAGCTATGGTTCCAGCCTTTGGTTTGCCTAAAGACTGGCCGGATTATGGGCGCGGAATCATTGGTTCGCTGGCGCCACCCCGTCTTGGGCATAATTTCGCCTGCCGACTTTATCCCAATCGCCGAAGAAACGGCGATGATTCTGCCGCTTGGTCAGTGGCTCATAGAGCGTTTATGCTTCCAGATTCAGCAGTGGATGCCTTACTTTGCGCACGACTTTCATGTTTCGATTAACATTTCGTCCAAACAACTTTATCGACAAAACCTAGTGGAAATGTTCGCGTTCTACATGGAGAAATACCATGTTCCCGCACGCACTATCCGCATGGAAATTACAGAAAGCTTGCTACTGCAAGATGAAGATGAGGCGGAACGTACGCTGAAAGAAATCCGCGCAAGTGGCATTGAAGTTTGGCTAGATGATTTTGGTACCGGCTATTCGTCACTGAGTTACCTTCGCCGATTCACGGTGGATGGTATAAAAATCGACCAGTCGTTCGTCCGTGACATCATTACCGACTCCAAAGATCAGCAGCTCGTTCAGGCTATGGTCGCTATGGCCAATAACCTCGATTTATTGGTGGTTGCTGAAGGCATCGAAACCAAAGAGCAAGCCAATACACTGTCTAGAATTGGCTGTGAAATCGGCCAGGGTTATTACTTTGACAAACCGATGCCGGTTGATGACTTTGTTAAGAAGCTAATTAATGAAAGCGAGTCCAACATCATCGAGTTCAAACTGTAAAGTGATAAGACCGAGCCAAGTACTTTACAACATCGGGAGCAAAAGTCGTGGGCAAGGGAATATTGCAGGTGTTTTCCGCTAACAGGAAAACAGGTGTAGGAATCGGCTTAAATCTACAGTTACCGCGTGACAAAATGTCCCACGAACAAGTTACACCTGTTTTCAGAAACTGTAGGAGTCATCAGCCAGTTGGCGGTTAAGGTAGGTGGAACCCCATCACCTTGGGGACAATAGTCGATCCAAATCACAATTTCTAGCAATAGGTAACACTAGAACCATTTATCATAACGATTTATCGCTTTATACCCATCTAGTTGTAAGTATAGAATTATCAATCGTTACAAAAACAACATATAAAGCTAACTTATAGGAAGGTATCCTCCTGTCAGCACGACGTCAATTCTTGTGGAAATACACTTGTATTTCAGGGACAAACTATTGATGCATCAATACTAGCTAACTAGAATTTACCCCTTTTATCTTAATGAATGTTTTAACATGGCGCTCGCAAGCTATTTTACTTGCAGCAACAGTGGAGAAAAAAAGTGTCAACAACGCAAACCGGTGATCAAACCCAGAGCTGGAAGTTTATTCTGGTCCTCGCCATTCTCGCGGTGGTGTTTAGTGGTCTTTTCGATCACGATGTCTGGACACCAGACGAACCTCGCGTAGCTGCGATTATTCATAGCATGTACCTAACTGGGGACTTTATCATTCCTCAATTTGCTGGCATATCATTCGTTGAAAAGCCCCCTGTTTTCTTCGTCATATCGACGCTTTTGATGCATGCCACGGGTCTCGACGCCATCATGGCAGGTCGTCTAGCGCTTTCCCTACTTTGCCTTGGCTCGTTGGCCGCGACCTATCGCATCGCTTACCTATTCAAAGGTGAGAACTATGCGTGGATGGCACTCGCTGTTCTGGGCACCTTAGAAGGCTTTGTGCTTAACTTCCATTGGCTTCGTGTTGATGCTGCGCTGATGTTTACCACTATTGCTGCAACATGGGCTTTCAGTGAAGCGTACTTGCGCCAAAAGCTCGGCTATTTAGTGGTTGCCGGTGCTTTTACTGGCCTTGCATTCTTAAGCAAAGGCCCGGTTGCTATCGTGCTATGTATCGGATTAGCTTGGGTGCCACTAGTACTTCGCGCACTGCATTTGCGTAAGCAATTTCCGGAACAAGCCGCACCAATGGGTCAATTCATCGCTATGCACCTTATTGGTATTGCAACCATGTGTTTGGTTGCGGCGAGTTGGATATACCCATTCTACAAAAACGCCTCTCCAGAACTTTGGAAAGCGTGGTTCTGGGACAACCAAGTTGGCCGCCTGACCGGTTCGGCAACGAATACATTGGGTCACAACCACGCTGGCAAACCTTTCTACTACGTAAAAGGTATACTTGAATACAGTGCTCCTTGGACGCCACTACTGGTACTTTGGCTCGGTCACTTTATTTACAAGTTGCGTCAACCAAAACAACTTTCTTGGATTGATGGTTTCCTTGCTTTCTGGTTTGCTTTGGCGATTTTCGTTTTGTCTTATTCGGTAACAAAGCGCTCAATGTATCTGGCACCGTTAATGCCACTATTTGCATTAATTATTGCCGATGCCGCCATGACATTGGCAGGCAAATGGTTTGACTGGTATCGCCGCGCATGGCTAGCTCTGATGTCATTTTTGCTGATCGCCTTTGCCGTAGTTCCTCTATGGTCTGGCTTACTTCCTGAGCACAAAATTCCACCAGCACTAATGGAATGGTTAAGCACGTGGCACTTAGTCGCTTTGATCCCACTGGCCGCTATCGCTCTGATGGTCGTTGTTGAGCGCAAAGGTTGGCCACAGTGGAGTAAGATGGCAATTATGACGGCACTGTTTTTCTCAAGTGCATTCACGTATTTGTTCCCTGCTATAGACATTGCCAAGGATATGAAGCCAGATCTGGCTACGTTTGTTGAACAGGTGCCAGAAGAAAAGCGCGATCGTATAGCTAGCATTCGTTTCTCAGAAACAATGACGTCGATTTTCTTCCTGTATCACGATTGGTCTGTACCACGAGTCGATAAAGAACGTGCGCAAGCGATCCTTGATGGCGTCGATCCAGAGTACGACTACCTACTTTTAGATAGAAGTAATTCAACGCAGGAAATCATTTCGTTTATGGGCCTCAGAGCGGGTACTGAGTATGAAATTCTCGCTAAGGGTACGCCGCGAAGTGATAAGGTGAATGATGCCGTCTTCTGGCTCGCTGGTAAGTAAAAGCTAAATTCTCCTACCAAGCCCCTTATGTTAAGGGGCTTTTTCATCTCTCGTCAGCGCGACCTTGCAAGTATTATTTCGAGTAAGATCACACAAATACGTGCACACCTTGCAACAGCACACACACCGTTAACAACAGGTTACAAAATTTTTTACTAATACTAGTTGAGTATCAAACAGTTAATGAGGTGAGTCTCAATTCGGATATGCACCACCTATAAGATCCGTCGTTTCATTGCCAGTTCGCATTAGAATCAGTTAGCATAAACCCCTATCATATGCGCCCGGTCGAGAGACTATGCCGCTCAAACCACAACCTGTTGCAATAAAAACCAAACAATTGTCACAATAAGAGGGTAAGATAGCGGTGCAATACAAATAATAAACAACGTCACAGGCTCAATATCATGTTCGAACAAAAACAATTTGAATTGATGAAAAACACACTTCAGGGAAAAGTAAAAAACATTGATGTTATCCCAAGCTGTAGCAAGGAATCACTGCTAGATGCGATTAAAGGCGCTACGTCCGTCAACGATCTTATTGGCATTAATAAAGCGATTTTGCGATTAGTTAGCAAAGCCGCCTAGACAAAGCAGCCCAAGAAGAGCAACCATCGCGTTGCTCTTCTTTGTCATTCCATTAGCAAGCTCCCATTCCCCCCGATCAATCTACCAAGCCAAATTCAGTGGTTTTGAGAATCATTTCCACTTGATCTTTCTCAATAAAACGTTAACGTAGTCGCTCTTAACTTTGGGTTTCTGCCCTACTCTCACAAATAGAGAAAGATTTTTTGCAAACCTTCAGGCACACCATTTTTCGCGTTTTGCTATTGCTTACTGCCCTTCTGGTAGTGGCTCTGTGCGCACTGAAAACTAATGTCGCCTATCACAGCAAGTTACAAACTGCTCCAGTCGCATCAACAAGCACGTTGAACTTAGCAGAGTTACTTGATAGTGAGTCTCTAGACAAAATCGTTCACGACTCGGCGTCAGGGACAGAACCGTGCTTTGTTACTAAGAAGCTGCTTACTCAATCTCTTCCTAGCATCGAAAACCTAGCACCTTTTCTGTTTCTTATTGCGCTCATTGCGATAGCTTCTACTCGCCTTTCGCAGCATAAGCACTTCAAACGCTCGGATGAGACGCCAACAAAGTACCGGCTTCATCTGACGCTCTGCACATTTAGGGAATAAAAAAGTATTCACCAAGGTCTATTAATTACTTTTTGGAGAATACTGTGTCGAATACATACACTGAAACTAAATGTGCCCCTGTTAAGGCACCTACTATTTTGCCGTCAATGAGTCGGCTACTAAGCATTGCTTTGATGCTTGTAATAACGAATGTCGCCGCGCTCTACAGCGTGAACGCTTTTACTCAATCCACAGGTTGGATAACTGATCCTATGCACCCGCCTGTTAAAGTGAGAGCACTATCCACCGGGCATATCGACCCTACCACCCGTCAAATGGAGATGGTAATGGATGTCGAGCTCGAAGGTGATTGGAAAACCTATTGGCGCAGCCCCGGTGAAGGGGGTGTTGCGCCCGAGTTTGACTGGAGCGATTCAACCAACATCGAGCAAGTCGATTGGCACTGGCCAGTACCCGCGTACTATGAGCAGTTGGGTGTGCTCACTTTAGGCTATAAACACGAAGTGAGTTTTCCGCTTATCGTAACGGTTAGTGACCCGACAAAACCGATTGAGCTCAAAGCAAACCTGCGTTTGCCAAGTTGCACCAATATCTGTGTGATTACTGACTATCCGATCGAACTCACCATAGACCCAGACTCACTAAAACTAGACTCCGACGCAGCCTATTTGTTTGGGCAAGGAATGAGCCTTACGCCTAAAACCAGCGAGCAGGTTGAAGTTACTGATAACTACTGGGATCAAGAAGCACAAACTTTAACGCTTAAGCTTGATTCCAAGACTGCTTGGTCAAAACCGTTCGTTCTTGTTGATGGGAAAGATGTGGCAGATGAGTTCTTCTCTCAACCTAAGCTGACTAGCGATGGACAATCACTCTACGCCAAATTCGACGTTAGCAACTGGCTAGGCGAAGCCAATATTGCCGATAAACGCATTCAGGTTACCGTGTCAGATGAACTGATTCTGGCCGAAACGTCGACCATCGTGACCACAAGCCTGATGGCAGTACCCAACCAAGGTGGATTGTTGTGGATGCTTGGCTTTGCTCTATTGGGTGGCCTTATTCTAAACATCATGCCATGTGTACTTCCGGTACTAGGGATGAAGCTCAATTCAATTATCTCCGGGGCCAGCCAATCGAGAAGTCAGGTTCGCTTGTCATTTTTAGCATCTTCAGCCGGTATCATCACCTCATTTATTCTGTTGGCAGGCACTCTTAGTGCATTAAAGATGGCTGGCCACATGATTGGCTGGGGGATTCAGTTCCAAAGCAGCGGATTCATTATTATTATGGCCGTTGTTACCTTGCTGTTTTCCGCCAATCTACTTGGATTGTTAAATATTCAACTGCCAAGTTCGATGAGTACTTGGCTCGCCACAAAAGGTGACCATAGCTACAGCGGGCATTTCATACAAGGCATGTTTGCGACCTTGTTAGCAACGCCCTGCAGCGCACCATTTCTTGGAACGGCCGTCGCTTACGCTCTGGGCGCGAGCTACGGTGAACTGTGGTTAATTTTCGCCTTTTTAGGCATTGGTATGAGCATTCCTTGGCTACTGTTTACCGCTTTTCCTGGACTAGTAAAGGCGTTCCCTAAGCCAGGGGCTTGGATGAATAAGCTTAAGCTGGTGTTTGGATCAATGATGCTACTGACTAGCCTCTGGTTGACCTCATTACTTTCTGCATTTTTTGGTACAGCCGCAACCGCGGTGATTATCGGCGTTATTGTAATAGCCTCGTTCATCCTAGTCGGAAAAGTCTATGGCCGAAAAGCATTCATCTTGATGTCCGGGCTCTCGGTATTGGCATTGGGCGGCAGTTTGATCGTTGGCAGCGTCACTGCAGATAGTTGGTCAACTCCAATTGTCGATGATCTCAACTGGCAACGACTGGATGCCCAATCTATTCCTTCGCTCGTAGCAGAAGGTAAAACGGTATTCGTCGATGTCACCGCAGACTGGTGTATTACCTGTAAAGCCAACAAAATTGGTGTCGTTCTTCAAGACCCAGTATACAGTCACCTGCAACAAGCGAACGTAGTCACTATGCGAGGTGACTGGACCACGCCAAGTGACAGCGTCACAGATTACCTACAACGCTATGGCCGATTTGGGGTACCGTTCAATATTGTCTATGGTCCTAAACACCCAGAGGGAATAGCACTACCTGTCATATTGACATCAGAAAGCGTCACACAAGCGCTGAATGCTGCGAATGGAACACCCAATGACTAAACCTACTGGATGGAAACACACACTCATAAAGTGGAGTAAAGAGCTTGTCAGTATCTTCATCCTGATAACGCTTGTGTCACTAGCCATCGATTGGTATCGAAGCCTGAACATGCCGCAAGGAGATGCTCCTGCTATCCACGCAATGACTTTGGATAGCGTAACGGTCGACATTATCACCCAAAGTCACGAAGAGCCTGTCGTACTCTATTTTTGGGCAACTTGGTGCGGGGCATGCAAACTAGTAAGCCCTACAGTGGATTGGTTTTCCAACCACTATCAAGTGGTATCCGTAGCACTGTCTTCAGGATCCGATGAGCGTGTCCATCGATATATGCAGGCGAAGGACTATGAGTTTCCTGTCATCAACGATTCAAATGGCTTAATAAGTCGCCAGTGGAATATCAGCGTCACACCAACTATTGCTGTCATCTACAAAGGCAAAATTGAAAACATCTCGACAGGCGTGACAACGCCAATGGGATTGTGGCTAAGAATTTTCTCTGCTCAGTAAATCTTAACCTCTAATCGGTCCCCAACCATGTCGCTCAGAAAGCTGCTGAAGCTTTCTGAGCTCTTCGACTGTTTCCTGTTTCAGCCAATCCACCAGCTCTTCTACGATGGGGGACTGGGTACGTTGATGGCAAAAGTATCGCCAACCGCTTGAATGTATTCGAGCGTTCTCAGGACAGACTAAGTACTCTCGCTCAAGTTCAGGCAATGCGAGCAGAAGATCGGTAACTGCGACACCATGGCCCGATAGACAAGCACTAAGTGTAAGATCAAGCGTGAAAAAGGTGGAGTTTCGGGGCACGCTTCTGTCTGTGTGATGGATCTTATTAAGCCAAGATCGCCAATCAAGATGATCCAGGGTTGGATGCAGCCTTGGTAGCGTTAGCAGATGCGCAATATCACGTCTATCCCCTATCAACTGCTGGGTGCACACTGGCGCCATGTATTCCTCGCGCATGAAGAATATCTCAGGGTCATTCTCGTAGTTTGCACTGTTGCGCGTAGTGAATACAAACAGATCATAGTCCCCTTTCCCTAAGCTCTCCTCCTCATCAATCACCGGAATGACGGCGATTTCATAGCTGGGAAAACGTTCATTCAACTGCTGTATTTTTGGTAGCAAAGCACGTGTTGCGAAACTCAGTGCGGCTCGTATAACGATTTTACTAGCGTCCGGTTCCTTCCAAGAGTCTAGCAATGACTGCAATGCCGCATAGTTTCTGCCCAGCACTTCATACAACGCCTGCCCTTTTAACGTGAGTTGTATTGAACGGTGACCACGAATAACCAAAGATGCATTGAGCTCATCCTCAAGCTGCTTAACTTGCCGGCTCACAGCGCTCTGCGTGACGTGCAGTTCTTTCGCCGCCATCGTAAAGCTCATAAGCCTCGCAACAGCTTCAAACACTTTTAGAGCATTATGTGAGTAAGGAATATTCGAATATGGGTTCATAATTAATCACATGATCTGCAGGAATGCCAGCGTGACATAAATGTTAATTGAACGCCATAAGTATGCATCTAAAATATGCATGTCATCACCGGGAATTATTCATGAAGCGCATTCTGTCACTCGCAACACCACTTATCATTTCACAGCTCATTGCTATGGCGCTGGTACTTACTGACGTCTGGATGATGGCACAACTGAGCGTCAGTGACCTTGCTGGCGGTGGTCTTGGCGCATCTGTCTATACCTTTGTTTTCCTTGTTGCAGGCAGCACCGTTGGTTGTGTCGCCAACTTAATTGCTATTGCTTACGGCCAAAGTGTTGCAAGACCTGAACATGGTAAAAAACAAGTGCGACTCGCGGTTAAAGGCGCCGTGATGCTGTCGCTACTTCTAACCATTGTTCTGACTTCAGCGTTTGTTTTTGCCCCAGATTTCCTACGAATGGCCAAGCAGTCTGAAGAAGTGATTGTCGTGGCAATGACCTACCTCGACACGCTCAAGTGGGCCATGTTACCTACTTTGCTGCTCCTTATTCTACGGGGCTTGACCAGCAATTACGGCGACGCTAAATCCGTGATGATCATGTCACTTGCAACCGTCTCCTTGAACGTACCGTTTAGTTACTTCCTTGCATTCAATTTAGGTTGGGGTATTGCCGGACTAGGGCTTGGCACAGCACTAGCCGCCACATTGGTATTGATTGGCTATGGTTACTGGGTATTCAAGCGCCCTACATATTACCGATTTGCTCCTTGGCTTCACTTAGAAGAATACGAATGGCGACTCATGTTGCCACTGCTGTCGATGGGTATTCCAATTGCCATTGCCGCTGCGCTCGAAATGGGGTTGATTTACGGCGGAACCCTTATGGCCGGTTTTATTGGTGTAACCGCACTCGCGCTACATCAGATCTTACTGCAATGTTTAAGCTTTACGTGGAACATCAACTTCGGCTTCTCGCAAGCTGCCGCTATTTTAGTGGGTAAAGAATTCGGTAATGACAATCTAGATGGCGTTAAAGCGGTCTCAAAGCGCAGTTTTGCCCTCGTTACTATTTTAAGCGCAGTGCTGGCGGTTGTTTTTATTGTATGGCCAGAAGCCATAGCGAACCTTTTCCAGCTTGATGGAGAAGGCGAACACACGCTCACGGATATGCTTTCTTCGTTGATATGGGTCGTGGCACTTTGTTTTGTTGTCGATGCTTGGCAACTACTGGCAATTAACCTTCTACGTGGAATGAAAATTGTGGTTTTACCGACCATCATGACCGCCATCGGTTATTGGATATTTGGCCTTCCCGCGGCTTGGTTATTGATGTCTCACTATGAGCTTGCTGGGATCTGGGGTGGTATACTGGTCGGCCTTGCTGCGACTGGAGTGCTTTTGCTCGCTCAATTGGTTTATGAGCTCAAGGCGGCTTCTCGACCAAACCTAGTTCACAATAGTGTATATAGTAATACACATTAAACCGTCATCCTCCCGCACGTGAGGATCTTTGTCAGCGAGTATTGCACCCAATTTATGCGAGTCACTCGCCGTGAAAGATCCCCTTTTTCAAGGGGATGACGATATGTTAGATGACAACACGTTTATTATGTAAACGTTCTTAACTCACTAATCTGTTTAAGCTTCAGAATCTGCTACTTTGCGGTGACCTTCTTGAAGGTGAACAAAGTCGACAAGATCATCGCCAGACACTTGATAAGCTTGGCCAAAGCCTTTAACAAACAGACCATGCTCCGCTTTCAAATTGAATAAAACGAAGTCTTCGAGCTGACTTAATCCATCAATGATTTCGCCAAAGCGTTCTTTCATTTGGCTAACAACTAACTTCCATTGTTCTGTATCACGCGCCACAACTGAGGCAACGGCATCAAAGGTCAGACGCTTTCTTGCAAACAGCTGCTTACTCTCCGTTTCATCTTCAATCATCATTAAAGATACATTCGGGTTTTGCTCTAAGTTACGCGCATGACGTGCGATTTGAGAAATCAAAACAAAATAGCCATCTTGATTTTGTACAAACGGTGCGTAGCTGACATTTGGGCGACCTTCTTGGTCAACCGTGGCTAGTTGTATGGTTTTACGCTCTTGACGAAATTCTTTAATTTCCGGGCCTAGACGTCCTTGTAGGCGCTCTTGCTTAACTTGTTGATCCATGTTGAAACCTCACTTTCTCTAATAATTATTATGTTTTAAATCGATTGCTTAACCTGGCCACTCACTAGCCACGCAATTTTTGTTGCAGTGCCTTAAAGTTGTCTACCTGTTCTGGTAATAGTACGCGCTTTTTATCTCTACCTAGGTAAATCTTGAATACGTTGTTTCCTGCTTCATCAAAGAAACCAAAATAGTAGCTCTCATTACCCATGAAAGGTTTACTAACCAAAGCTACTGTTTTAATCAGATCTAGCTTCAAGTGGCCATGTAGCTCGCCCTCTTTACCCATCAGGTTGTAGTAGCCACGCGCTACTTTGCCCTTCGGGAATGGAGCTTTAACTTCAAAGATAGAGCCAAACGAATGCACAATCGTAGTCACTGGTCCCCACGTAGTAATTGATTCTAGAATGTCTTGTGCAACATTCCCGTTTTCGAATGCCACCATTTCTTCAGGCATTGCACAAACTACATCACGCTCACTCACTCCCAGTTGTTCTGCGATAGCAGCTGGCAATAGTGATGGTTCAGTTTCCAAGATATTTGCAACATTTTGCTTCAATTCAGTTGTCATTGTATTTCCTATGCAGCGTTTGTTTTTGCTTTGTGATGTTTTTGAGCCTGCATGGCATGTGGACGACCCATACCTTTTGGCATCTGTGGTTTATCTTTAATCATTGTGTTGATTGCAGCGATAGCACCTTGTGCCAAGGTTACAGACCAAAAAGAGCCAGCAACGGTAAGAACAAGGTAGTCCTCATGCAATTCAACGAGCCCATTTTGTTCCCAAATTTCAAACAGAGGCGTGAGTAGATCAAAGATATTCTCACCTTCAAAGTTCACCAACATGCTTCTGCGCACAACGCCGCTATCGAAACCGGCTTTAAGGCTTGCCAACACTGGCTCATAGCGACTTTGCTTGCTCATCATTGCTAAGGTTGTTTTACCTGAACGCATCGCGTCCATATAAGCTTCTAGCGTTCGATGGTGCATCATTCCATAGCCGCCTATGTTGCCACCTGCTCCTGCCCCTAAAGGCAATACTTCGGCAAATGTTTTTGCAACGCTGTTATATTGACTGCGCTCTCGATTATCTCTTGCCCAGTGATTCACGCTTAACTGCTTCACGAAATGCTTATTCATGAAGTCGACGCCAAGGTTGTACATAGCGGCCTTTTCAGCGGATGTTGCTGGTGCTTCAGAGCGCCCTTTTTCAACTAATCCAATCATTGGCGCCGATCCACCCACCACCAATTGGTATAAGTCGACACCGTGAGCGCCTGTTTCCATGTAATCCTTGAGATCTTGTTTAAATACTTCAAGTGTTTGATAAGGAAGTCCATAGAGCAGATCTATAACGATTGGCGCCTCATCGCGTACCGCTAGTTGAGAGAGTCGCTCCATAACGACTTCTCGATCATCAAGACGTTTAGCACTTCTTCTCACTTTAGTATCAAAGCTCTGAACACCAAACGAAAAGCGATTGAAGCCACCTTCAAGTGCGTTATCAAACATCTCTTCACTGAAACGGTTGGTGCGCCCTTCAAGGGTAATTTCGCAGTCAGTCGCTAGAGGGAAAGAGGCATGAATAGCTTTCCCTAGCTTACGCACCTGCTCGGGAGATAAGTCTGTTGGCGTACCCCCGCCAATATAGACAGCATGAAATAATCCACTTTGGGTCCACTCCAGCTTTGATTTGATTTCAATCTCTTTCATAAGAGCTTCGAAATAGTCATCGACCAATCGACGACTTGAAGCATTCTGGAAAAAGTTACAAAAAGTGCAACGAACACGACAAAATGGAATATGAATGTACAAGCAACGTTTTTTACTGCGAGAGGTTGTCTGAGCGGTTAAGTCTTTAAACAAGCCTTCGTATCGTTCCGATTGGATTGGTACGGCCATACCACCCGCATGGGGTGAGGTCTTCTTTCCGAATGCAAATCGCAATGGATCTGGGGTATTTACCCCTAAATGTGACTCATCGAGTTGACTTAAATCAATTTTCATAACTGCTCACGATAACTATCAACGCCCTGTTGTATAAGGCTTAATCTAAAACGAGAAAGATCATAATAGCCCCATAATGATTATGCAAATGATAATTGATATTATTTTCACTAACATGCATAATCCAATAAAACTCAGGGCAACAACATACTTGTACGCCCAGAAAACCCATTTATGGAAAGCACTGGTTTGCTTAGGATCCCGACAATGAAACACGCTCTTAAAAACGTACTTTTAGCTGGCACCGCTTTTTCTTTAGCTTGTGGTCAAGCTTTTGCCGCCAGTAATGAAAAAATCGTCAGCGCTGGCGCTTCAGTCACCGAACTTATCTATGCACTTGATGCAGAGAGTCAACTCGTAGGCGTCGATGTCACTAGTATTACTCCTAAAGACTCTTCACTCCCTAAAGTTGGTTACCACAGAGCGTTATCATCAGAAGGCCTTTTAGCACTGCAGCCGACTATGATTATTGGGTCAGATGAAATGGGGCCAAAGACAACATTAGATCAGTTGCAGCGGATTGGTGTCGATATCAAGGTGGTGAATAACGATCCTACAATCATTGGTCTAAACAAACGCATTGACCAAATCGCCGCGCTAACCCACACAAAAAACAGAGCACCCGCCCTAAAATCACAAGTTGCCACAATAGTTAAGGATTTAGAGACGAATCAGAACGTAGAGCATAAAACAAAGAAAGTCTTATTCTTGCTAATACATGAAGGCCGTCCAGCAAACGTTGCTGGTAGTGACACGACGCCAGATGCCATCATTACTCTGGCAGGGGGTAAAAACCCAGCCGCCGCATCGCTAACGTCATACAAACCAATCTCAAATGAAGCCATTATTGAGATGCAGCCAGATGTGGTGCTTGTGAGCGGACGCAGTTACGCGAAGCTCGGCGGTAGTGCTGCGATTATTGATGCCTTACCAATGTTGTCAGCAACGCCTGCTGGGCAAAATAATGCCATTTTAACCATTGACGGCCATGCTTTGGTAGGTGGTCTTGGTCTAAAGAGCCTAGAAGAGGCAAAACGCATTAACGCGCTCCTTTACCCATAGTTAGCTTGTTGGGGGTAATAGTGCAAAGTACGCTTATACCTCCTCCAACTTATTGCATCTTAACACCCTGCTTTCTTTAAGATTTTTATGCTAAGAAACTTCTCTAACACTCTCGTATTTTCAGCCTTTGCGATATTGCTGGTGCTGTCTTCCGTGTATTCCATTACCGTCGGCCCCATGAACATCTCTTTCTGGCAGAGTATTCAATCGCTGACGATGGCGACTAATGATTTGGCGCCGCATATCAACTTAGTCATCCACGATATTCGTCTTCCTCGAACACTACTTTGCATGTTGGTCGGTGCCATTCTCGCGGTTTGCGGCGCTGTCATGCAGGGGCTATTTCGTAATCCATTGGCCGAACCAGGCATCATTGGCGTGTCCGCGGGTGCCTCACTTGGTGGTGCATTGGCGATTGTTGGTTTTGCTGCGTTAGGTATCGAATTCCCTGAGTTTATGGCGCTAATGGTTGTGCCTGTATTCGCCTTTTTTGGTGGAGCACTGACCACGATTTTGGTGTATCGATTAGGCACAAGTAAATTTGGCACGTCTGTCACCATAATGCTGCTAGCTGGTGTCGCGATAAGTGCTTTGTCGGGCGCGGCTATTGGCTATCTAAATTTCATTGCTGACGATCAAATGCTTCGCGATCTGTCACTTTGGTCTATGGGTTCATTAGCAGGAGCCAGTTGGGGCAAAATTTCCTTATCAGCCATAACATTACTCATTCTATTTTGGTTCTTTTACAAAAAAGCGATGGCACTAAACGCCTTATTACTTGGTGAGTCTGAAGCGAAGCACCTCGGTATTCCGGTTCAACGCCTAAAAAGACAGTTAATTTTACTCACCGCCGTTGGTGTGGGTGTTACGGTCAGCGTGTCAGGATTGATCGGCTTCATTGGTTTGGTTATCCCCCACTTAGGCCGCATGCTAGCAGGTCCAGACCACCGTACCTTGCTACCTTTGTCCGCGCTACTTGGCGCTCTGCTCATGACCGCAGCAGATATGGTCGCTCGTGTCGCAGTTGCGCCCGCAGAGCTGCCTGTAGGCATCGTTACGGCAATTGTCGGTGCACCATTCTTCTTATACCTGCTATTTCAGCAAAAAGGGAAATTTGTATGAGTCTTGAAAGCCATCTTGTTGAAGACAGTCTCCTTGAAAGCAGTCACCCTGGAAAAAATCCCGTTAAAAACCGTCTCAATGACATCGCTATCTCAGCGCGTGGTCTTAAGATGCGATTTGGGAATAGAGTGATATTGGATGATGTCGATATTGACCTTTACTCTGGGCAAGTCACCACATTGCTTGGCCCTAATGGAGCAGGTAAAAGCACCCTACTTAAACTTCTATGTGGAGAAACACCTTCAAGTTTTGACATTCGCTACTTCGGTAAACCAAGAACCCAATGGCCAGCACAGCGGCTCTCAAAGCACCTGGCACTATTGCCGCAACACAGTACTTTGTCGTTCCCATTTCTGGCATCTGAAGTTGTTGAGCTTGGCGCTATTCCATTGGAGATCTGCAACCACGCAACACAATCACTCGCTAAGCGCTATATGGGTACAGCAGACGTAGAGCATTTAGCAAAGCGCCTTTACCCTTCGCTCTCTGGAGGAGAAAAGCAACGTGTGCACCTCGCTAGAGTATTGACACAGTTACATCAATCAGGTGATCAAAAGATACTTATGTTAGACGAGCCTACTTCAGCATTAGATCTCGCTCATCAACACAACACCTTGGCAATCGCCAGAGAGCTAGCCGATACGCAAAATGCAGCTCTAGTGGTTGTACTTCATGATCTTAACCTCGCGTCTCAATATTCAGATAGATTGATCGTCCTAGATAATGGAAAGATCGTCGTGGATGATGCCCCTTGGCAAGCGCTCACCAGTGACTTGATTGAAGAGGTATATGGCTACCACTCTATGGTGACCAAACATCCGAAACATAACTTTCCGCTAGTCTTACCTCAATAGGCCTCTAACTCAATAAGCTTCAGATACAAAAAAACCGCTCTATCTTGAGCGGTTTTCATCTTACTGTTTTGCCAGCTATGGCTAGGAGTCGATGACTACTTAGTCAATTGGATCAATGAACGGCCGATAAGCCATTCTAGTTCCTTGTCACTACCTTCACCGTACTGCGTCTCAACCAGCTTATAAAGGCGGTCAATCCCCTTAGAGGCAAACTCGTGTGAGTTTTCTGAAGTGACAATGTGGTGGAACAGAAGTTTAAGAATAGCTAAAAACTCATGATTCTTAAGAGAATTAATCCAACTTACTGTGAATCCATCAATGCCTTTTTCAAACTCCAGATGTTCAACGAACATTTTGAAGATACGTCCATCTAGTGCGGCGGTAAAATCCGTCTTCTTTGGAAAATGGTGACTAATTCCGGTTCTTGATATACCTGTCTGCTGGCTTAATGTGGTATACGACATTTTGTCATAACCAAGACGAATGATCTGATCAACGACCGCTTCCATGATTTTCTGGATCGTAATCTCAGTATCTTCTTTACTACGCTTTGGCATTTCTTAAGCTTCTCTAATCGTTATCTGCGTACGCTGTATGCTATACCATAATTAAAGCAGTGCTCGCTGTAATTTTCTATCCATTTATGTATCAATTTGCTCAAACACAGATTACGGCAACCTGAAAGCAAACCATACACGAGACACATAGTTGGTACAGATACCATTTAAAATAATATAAAAATCAAGTTATTGATTAGTAACTTATAAAGTCTACCATTTCGCACTAAGGCTTGTACTAATCTGTACTATATCATTAGTACAAGAGTCTCATTTTTGAGAACTTAATCACAAACAAACAACACCACTTGCATACCCAAAAGCTATTGATAAACAAATAGATATTTACAATTTATATTATACCAAAGCCTAATATTCAAAAAATGATGCTTAAGCTCGTGCATCATTTACTAACACTTAGCCTAGAAGCAGTGAATTTATTGCTGGATACCTAATTTCTACAGTTATAGAATAACCACAGATTTTATGAGAGGTATCGTTATGTCAAACACCTATGAAGAACCAACCGTATGTGACGCTTGTGGCGTTGCTGGAGAAATGGGATTCATCATCAAGGAAGGCGATGACGTCGCAGAAGTACAATTATTCGGCGAATCGCAAGTTCAGCTACAAGCAGAAATTCAAAAATACATCGATTTGGCAAAGACTGTGTCAGAGAACGTTGAATTTGAAATTTCTGAGCTTGGTGAAGAGAGCAAAGAGCTTACAGCTCGTTTCAAGTTTGAAGTGAGTGCAGAGAAGCTGATTTTTGAACTAAAAACGCGCTCTCTAGCGCGCTAATACCGCAATTAGCTGGTGCCCAAAAAAGCACAAGTTTACTAAAGCGAGCATTATTGCTCGCTTTTTAATGCCTTCCACTTGAGCTGTCCATTCATCTCAAAATCTTGCTCAGCCACACATTGAAGAACCACTCCTTCAACATTGATTACCGCCCCTAATGAGTAAGCCTTATCATTGTAATAACAAACCCGTTTACCTAACTTAGAATCTGACAGTAGTACCGCAGCACCGACATCCGAACCAGGCGTGGTAATGACTTTCGCCGATACTGTCGACGCCACCAGCGCGCCAACAATGGCGAGCATCACAACGCGTGTGGATTTCCATTGTGAAATTGTTTTTTCCATTGCAAACTACCTAACGTTTCCAAACTGACCATGTTCTAGACAGACTATATTTCGAAAATATTCTGTTGCCAATTATAGCGAACCCAAACTGTATGCTTCGATCCACCATTGCCCTTTTGTCTCTAGTGTTGCTAGCCTCAAACTCAAGTGCCATTGAGCTTGATTACTACAAAATTCTCAACCATCTAGACAACTACGGCAATTTGGATCTACGCAATAAACCTTATACCAGCCTTCCCAATGGATTAGTGGTCAAAGGCAATCTGAATATCGCCAAAACACCGATAAAAATGATGCCGCAAAATCTCGAGATCAAAGGTAGCCTAGATGCTTCAGATAGTTTAGTGGAATTCATGCCAAGAGGAACCAAAATCACAGGTTACGCCAACTTTTTAGGCAGCCAACTCAAAGCTTGGCCGCAAGGTGTTGTTCCTGGTGGGTACATCAACCTGGGTGATACACCCATTGAAAAACTGCCTAACGGTATGCTGGTCAACGGAGACCTAAGTTTAGTTCGAACGCCTATTTCCGAACTTCCCGAAGGCATTGTTATCGAAGGCAACCTATATATTGGTGGCTCAAAGATCACTCAATTCCCCAAAACCATGACCGTCAATGGCAACATCTTTCTTGGCGGTAATGTGATTACACAGTGGCCGGACAATCTAACACTTGGTGGTGCGGTCGCACGCTAAGTTCAGATATCATGTTTAAACAGAGTCATGCTTAAACAGTAAACCGGAACAGTTGAAAAATCTGTTCCGGTTTTATTTTATCTGCATTCTGTAATCTGTTGTCATCAACAGTAAACAGAGATACAAACATGGCTTTTTTCAACTACGTTGCAAACTACTTTCAATCAACCTATAAATACGAAACCAATGACACACTACTAGCCAAGCTGTTCTACTTGTCTCCAGCTGAGCGCGCCGCACGTCTCAATGAACTCTTTGATACCGACGCCTTTTGGGGACTAGAGTTAGGTATAGATAGCGATAAACAAGACAAATAACCGGAACATTTGTTAGCGGGCTGGCATGATTAACAAACGTAAACTTGAGCTCTACGAAAACCTATTTAGACATCTAGGGCCTGGCGCTCACACTATCACCGTCTCTGCGATTGGGGAGACAATGAACTGCAGCGAGCGACATGCTCGAACACTACTCAAGCAGATGTCGGAGCGCGGCTGGCTTTGCTGGAAGCCAGCTCGAGGCCGAGGCTTGAAAGGTAGTCTTACCTGCCTGCTTGAGCCACTTCAAGCCTGCTATAACGAAGTCGATATCGCAACTGAACAAGGCAAGTACGATGTTGCTCATAAGCTCATCGGCTTCAACGATCGTAATGTTGCTAGTGCGCTGAAGCAGTATCTCACTCACGCAACCATCGAAAGCGAGAATACGGTGCATGCGCCATTTCATCGCAAGCTCAGCTGGTTACATCCTCACCATGCGATGGAGAGAACCGAGCGGCATTTAATCCATGAAGTATTTCAAACCTTGGTGACCTCAAGTGAGAAAAAATTTACTGGTGAGTTAGCACACAGTTGGAACCATTGCCAATACTATCGCAGTTGGACATTTTACCTGCGTACTGGCGTTGTTTTTCATGATCAAACGCCACTCAGCGCGTTCGACGTGGTCGAAAGCCTTCAAGCTCTGGCAACCTCTCCCTATTGGAGTCGTCTGTATGATCACATCGACTCTATCAGTGCAAACTCCCCCTATCAAATAACCATTGAGCTAACAGAGCCTGACCCTCACTTTCTTGCTCTCCTATGCCGCTCAGAAGCCGCTATTTTGCCCAAAAGTATGGTGCACCGAGCCGAAAGCGTATACAAACCCATTGGCTCCGGTGCATTTTCGGTCACTGTGAATTCAGAAAAATTGCTGCGTCTTACTCGGCACAGTCAATACTCTGGTAGCAATGCGCTGGTAGAACATATAGAGCTTTGGATTCATGAGGAATGGGCGAAAGATAAAAAATGTGCAGAAAACTTTTTCTTTCTTAACGACGAGGAGGAAACCTATAAAGTCGCCACCGCCGATATTGGTTACTTCTTTTTATTGCTCAACCACACAGAGCTTCAAAATACCAACTTCAAACATCAGTTAGAGTCACTGTTCTCTGAAGAGCAGTCCTCAGCACTGTGCTCGTCTCTGCCAATCGAATTTAGCTATGAAAACAACAACGAAAATCGTACCTTCGCCAAAAAACTTAAAGAAGGTCTAACGCTTGGCGGCTCGCAAGGGCACGGAACGCAAGTTATCTACGGGCATCCTAAGACTAACCAAGCACTCTCTATTGGTGGCATCCGATTAGAAGGAGACCGAGCTACCAGTCTGTTTGCCTTCTTCAAGCTCTACCCATACTGGCACAGCAATCTTAATTGGAAACAGCAAGATAAGTTGAGTAAGGCGCTAAGCACAGTAAGGCATGCGCACAACTCGACAGAAAGAGAGCGGCTCTTAGATGAACTACTGGTATGGCTATATCAAGACAACGTACTTGCAATCATCAAATCCGAAGACTTAACCCTAACCATCCCCTCTCGGATTCGCGGTGTGGAAATCAATTCCATCGGTTGGTGTAACTTTTCAAGGCTGTGGATCCAGCAAAAACCGAGCTCCACTGGCGCTTAACACCTAGTATCGTGCTCATTAAAAGTAGTGCGAGATCGCAAGGTAGCGTGTACGAATATGCTCGATTAGCAATCTCACTTTATTTGGAGGCTGACGGGTAAATGGATAGACAGCGTAAATACCCAGCCTCTTGCCCACTTGATCCGGGAAAATATCCACCAGCTGGCCATTGCGTATATCGTGATATACCAAACATCTTGGTACATAAGCGATACCATGTCCTCCCAGAGCAGCCTTGCGAAGTGCAGTCGCATTATCGGTAGAGAAAGAGCCTGACACGCGTACGATATAGTTGCCTTTGCTTCCTTTGAACTCCCACTCCGACGCCCCCGTCGTCTGATAGGCGTATTGTAAACAGTTATGCTCAGTCAGATCCTCAGGCTCTAGTGGCTTGCGGTTTTTCGCAATATAAGATGGAGATGCGCACACCACCCACTGGGAGTCCAGAATATGGCGCGCAATCAGACTTGAGTCTTCCAAATAGCCGGTACGGATGACTAAGTCATATCCGCCATCAACAAGATCGACAAAGCGGTTGTCCAATGACATATCGACCGAAAGACCCGGATGCATATTGCAAAACTCAGCCACAGCATCGGCCAAAATGAGGTCTCCCGAGATGGTTGGTACCGACATTTTGATGTGACCACTGACGTTTTCACCAAATCCCGACACCGATTCCATTGCTTCTTGGGTGGCTTGCTTCACATTTTTAGCGCCGTGGACTAGCGCCTTACCTGCTTCAGTTAGCGTTAATTTGCGCGTTGTTCGATATAATAACTGAACCCCTAACTCTTCCTCAAGCCTTGCAATTCGTTTGCTAACTACTGAGTTTGTAAGGTTATTTTGCTCAGCAACACGACTGAACGCCCCAGTTTCTACTACCTGATAAAACAGGATCAAATCGTCTGCACGCATACTTTTATGTCATTTTTGGAAATAATCATTTTCATTATTTCTCTATATCACCAAAAAAGAAAGGGATAAATTTACCCCACCTTAACAACCCTATTACAAAAATAATAAGCACGACGCGGCTGACTCACTCAACACCAACAGTCAGCCAAGACAAAAGGAAGTCGCTAATGTCTGAAACTTTACTTGCCCTTGTTGCCTTTTCTCCCATTTTGGTTGCAGCCATACTTCTGGTGGGATTGAATTGGCCAGCCAAAAAAGCCATGCCTGTTGCGTTTGGCCTAACCGTAGTCATCGCCCTATTCACTTGGGACATGTCCGTTACCCGTGTTTTAGCGTCCATTTTCCAAGGATTCGGCATCACCGTTGCCGTACTTTGGATTGTGTTTGGCGCCATCTTCTTGCTCAACACACTGAAACACACTGGCGCTATTACAACGATTCGTAATGGCTTTACCGATATTTCACCTGACCGCCGCGTTCAAGCCATCATCATCGCTTGGTGTTTCGGGTCTTTCATCGAAGGCGCATCCGGCTTTGGCACGCCTGCAGCGATAGCAGCACCTCTGCTAGTTGCGATTGGCTTTCCTGCCCTAGCCGCGGTTTTGATGGGTATGATGATTCAATCAACCCCGGTCTCTTTTGGCGCGGTTGGCACTCCAATCATCGTTGGTGTAAACAAGGGTTTAGATACGCATAACATCAGCGAATCATTGGTTTCCCAAGGTGCGTCGTGGGATCTCTACCTACAGCAAATCACCGCTAACGTTGCCATTATTCATGCCTGTGTGGGTACGCTGATGCCGGTACTTATGGCGATGATGCTGACTCGCTTTTTTGGTAAAAACCGCAGTTGGACTGAAGGTCTAGATATCCTTCCTTTCGCACTCTTTGCTGGTGTTGCATTCACCGTTCCCTACGCACTAACAGGCGTGCTACTGGGTCCTGAGTTCCCTTCACTGATTGGTGGTCTGGTTGGCCTTGCGATCGTCGTCAGCGCAGCCAAACGTGGTTTTCTCGTTCCCAAATCAAAGTGGGACTTTGAAAGCGAAAATAAGTGGCCAGCAGAATGGCTTGGCTCGCTAAAAATGGATCTTAAGCAAAATGCCGGCAAACCGATGTCAATGACAGTGGCATGGCTACCCTATGTTTTACTGGCCGTTATCCTTGTCGCAAGCCGAGTAAGCAGCGAGTTCAAGGGTTTCCTAACCAGTGTAAGCCTGTCATTCGGTAATATTCTTGGTGAGACGGGTATTAGTACGGCCATTCAGCCCCTTTATCTGCCAGGAGGGATTTTAGTCTTCGTTGCTATCCTTGCGGTCATCATTCAATCGCGCTCTGCAAAACCATTAGTCGAAGCGTTTGGTGAATCGAGTAAGACACTGATTGGTGCAGGCTTTGTTCTCGTGTTCACCATTCCTATGGTTCGTATCTTTATTAACTCCGGTGTTAACGGCGCTGATCTCGCAAGCATGCCAGTAACCACAGCGAATTTTGCTTCCGCTCTAGTTGGTGAAGCCTTCCCAGCCTTGAGTGCGACCATTGGCGCGCTCGGTGCCTTTATCGCAGGCTCTAACACTGTCTCGAACATGATGTTTAGTCAGTTCCAATTTGAAGTGGCTCAGACACTGACTATTTCAACGACCGCTGTGATTGCCTTACAAGCCGTTGGCGCTGCTGCGGGTAACATGATTGCTATTCACAACGTCGTCGCAGCCTCTGCCACGGTGGGACTACTCGGCCGTGAAGGTCTGACGTTGCGAAAAACCATTATCCCTACGTTCTACTACCTAGTTGTCACTGGCCTTATCGGACTGGCAATGGTGTACGGTTTTCATGTGACCGATGCACTCATAAACTGATTTAGGTTTTAGTCAAAGGCGCACTTGCCGACTATCGGCAAAGTTGTGAAACACTTCAAGAAGGTAAGTGCGCTTATTTTTCATAACCTTACAACTAGTCTATATAAAAATATGAACCCATAAAAATGGGTCTAGTGCTGGAGCAATACAATGCGAATCTATCCCTCAAAACCGAGCAAGGTCTACTTCTATGCCACCTGCCTAGTAGACGTATTTGACCCCAAAGCAGGCTTAGATGCCATGACCCTTTTAGAGCAACAAGGCATTGAAGTTGAGTTCGTCGAAAAACAGACCTGTTGCGGACAACCTGCCTATACATCGGGCTATGAATCAGAAGCTAAACAGGTTGCAAAAAGCCAGATGGATCTGTTTCCTGAAGAGTATCCGATTATTGTTCTGTCTGGTTCGTGTGGTGGCATGATGCATCACCATTATCGCCGCCTATTTAAGGGGGATAACAATCAAGCTCAAGTCGATAAGTTCTGCGACAGAGTGTTTGAACTTACCGAGTTTCTCGTTAATGTCTGTCGCGTCAAACTTGACGACAAAGGCCAACCAACAAGCGTTGTTATACACACCTCCTGCGCGGCAAGACGTGAAATGAACGTCCACGTCACGGCGACCGAACTACTGAGTCAGCTCTCCAATGTCGAGCTTCGTATGCAAGACTATGAAAGCGAGTGTTGTGGCTTTGGTGGTAGTTTCTCTGTACGCCACCCGAATATCTCCGAAGCGATGGTGAAAGACAAAACTCACCATATCGAAGCGACCCAATCCGATACGCTGGTGAGTGCTGACTGGGGATGCCTTCTCAACATCAATGGCGCGTTTGAATATCAAGGAAAGACCATCAAAGGGCGTCATCTAGCCTCATTTCTTCTTGAGCGAACACAGGAGAATGCACAATGAGTCAAACTCCTGAACAGTTCCACCAGCTAGCCAAAAATGCCTTAGGTGATAAACAGCTCAGAGCAAACTTTCGTGGTGCGATGGATTATCTGCGTGATAAGCGTAAAACAGCATTTAGTGACGAAAAGGAAGAGAAGCAGATAAGAGATCTTGCCGAATCCATCCGCCAACGCTGCCTAAGCAAGTTACCAGAACTTCTCGAACAGTTGGAATTCAATTGCTACAAAAATGGCATTCAAGTTCATTGGGCAGAAAACCCAGAACAAGCGAATGCCATCATTGCCGCTATTGCTGATGAGCACGATGCCAAACAAATCATCAAAGGCAAATCCATGGTGAGCGAAGAGATCGAGATGAACCATGAGATGGCGAAACTCGGTATTGAATGCTTAGAAAGTGATATGGGCGAATACATCGTTCAACTCGATGGCGACAAGCCCTCTCACATAATCATGCCAGCGATTCACAAAAATAAGCAGGAAGTAAGTGACACCTTTGAGCAACATCTCGATGGCTTCAAACCTACCACAGATGTAGATAGCCTGATTCAAACCGGCCGCACCCGTCTGAGACAAAAATTCTTCGAAGCCGATATTGGTTTATCCGGTGTCAACTTTGCCGTTGCAGAAACCGGCACGCTGTGTCTAGTTGAAAACGAGGGCAACGGCCGCATGTCGACAACGGTACCAAACGTGCACATTGCCATCACCGGTATCGAGAAAGTCGTTGAGTTTTTGTCTGATGTACCACCGCTTTACAGCGCGTTAACTCGCTCTGCGACTGGGCAAGCCATCACCACTTACTTCAACATGATCACCTCTCCTCGCAAAAACGGTGAGAAAGACGGCCCGCAAGAAGTGCATCTAATTTTGCTCGACAACGGACGTAGTCAAGCGTACCACGATGAAGAGCTTCGCAAGACTCTACAATGTATTCGCTGCGGCGCATGTATGAACCACTGCCCTGTCTACACCAAAATTGGCGGTCATGCTTATGGCACAGTTTACCCTGGCCCTATTGGCAAAATTATCTCGCCTCATTTACTGGGTATAGATAAAACCAAAGACCTTGTTACCGCTTCTAGCCTCTGCGGTGCATGTGGCGAGGTTTGCCCAGTACGAATTCCGATACCGGACATGCTGCTTCGCCTACGTAAAGAAGCCAAAAACAAAGCGGAAAAAGAAACACTAGCACTGAAAGGGCAAAACGCCGCCAGCAGTGGTCTTGAAACCGCGGCAATGAAAGGGTTCGCGCTCGCAGCAAGTAATCCAAACTTGTATCACACAGGCACTTACATGGCGACCAAGCTGCAAAATCTTATCCCGAATAAACTCGGCGCTTGGACACAATGTCGTACCAGCCCAAAACCGGCTAAGAAAACCTTACACCAGATCATGGCTGAACGCAGCAAAGCCAAAAGCGATAAGCAGTAGCGAGGAAACCAAGATGAACACTAGACTTGCCAAAGACACTATTCTTGGCCGACTGAAACAAGCTAAACGCACCCCAAAGTCAGCGGAAGAATTAGCGTTTTATCCTTGGGGTAGTCATCCAGATATCACTATTGATGACAAAGCGAAGCGCTTTGTCGACATGATGAGCGCCAATCATGCAGATGTTCGCACAATACAGCGCTCTGAACTTACCCAAGCCCTACGTGATGTGATGAACAGTTACGGCTTCAATCGCGTTGCCATAGGGACAGCAGGAGAATTCATCCGCGATTTCGAAGCTGCCGCTCAAGATAAACAAGTGACGTCATTCAACCAGAAAATCGAAGCCTGGAAAGCCGAGCTTTTTAGCGATATTGATGTCGGCATCACCCACACGCTAGGCGGTATTGCAGACACAGGCGCACTGGTACTGTGGCCAAACGAGCACGAGCCGCGTACCTTATCTCTAGTGCCACCAAGTCACATAGCAGTCGTCAAAAAGTCAGCGCTTTACGGACACTTTCTGCAAGTGATGCAAGAGAACAATTGGGATCATTACATGCCGACCAATGCGCTTTTAATCTCTGGCCCCTCGAAAACCGCGGACATTCAACAAACGCTCGCCTACGGCGCCCATGGCCCGAGTCAGTTGATCGTACTGTTATTGGAAGACGAATAAGAACTTATAAAGGACACCAAGATGAGTCACAAACGCGATTATGAATTGCTCAAACAGCAACTCGCCTCCAGAATCGACTCCCAGCGCATCATCACCGGTGAAGCAGAGCGCCTAGCTTATGGTACCGATGCGAGCTTCTATCGACTGATCCCACAGATCGTGCTGCGCCTTAAAGATCTCGATGAGGTGATATTTACTATCCAGTGTTGCCGTGAACACGGTATTCCATTTACCTTTCGCGCCGCTGGCACCAGTTTGTCAGGCCAAGCGGTGTCTGACTCTGTCCTTATCGCTCTCACTGACGACTGGCGCGAACATACTATCTTTGAGCAAGGCGCCAAAATCCGCCTTCAACCCGGTGTTATCGGCGCCGACGCCAATAAATACCTACTCCCATTCCAACGTAAAATCGGCCCAGACCCTGCGTCTATCAACACCTGTAAAATTGGCGGTATTGCTGCCAACAACGCGAGCGGCATGTGTTGCGGCACCGCACAAAACTCGTATAAAACCGTCGACAGCATGAAGATAGTGCTGAGTGATGGCACCTTGGTAGATACCGGAGACAAGGCAAGTATCGAGCGCTTTAAAGCGGACAAACCTGAGTTTATTGAAGGGCTCAAACACCTTGCAGAGACAACCAAAGCCAACAGCGAGCTCGCCGAGAAAATTGCTCATAAATACCGCTTAAAAAATACCACTGGCTACGCACTGAATGCGCTCGTTGATTACAGCGACCCTATCGAAGTTCTAGAGCATTTGATGATTGGCTCCGAGGGAACCCTAGGTTTTATCGCTGATATTACCTATAACACGGTCGAGGAACACAAATACAAAGCCTCTACTTTGCTGGTGTTTTCCGATATTGAAACAGCAAGTAAGGCAGTAACGACGATAGCAACAACGCCAGTTGCCGCAGTAGAGATGATGGATGGACGCGCTCTACGCTCAGTGGCAGATAAACCAGGCATGCCCGAGTTCATTCAGCAACTCGACCTAGAAGCGACCGCGCTCTTGGTGGAAGTTCATGCGTCTTGCCAGCATACATTAGATAGCCACACCGACGCGGTAATGACAGCGCTGAGTGAATATACTATCGTCGAGTCTGTACCATTCACACTTGATCCAGCAACTGTTGCCACGCTTTGGGGCATTCGCAAAGGCATGTTCCCAGCGGTTGGCGCTGTGCGAGAAGTCGGCACCACCGTCATCATTGAGGACGTTGCTTTCCCAGTAGAAAACCTCGCGGCCGGCGTGCGTGACTTGCAGCAACTCTTCGACAAATACCACTACGACGAAGCCATCATTTTTGGCCATGCACTAGAGGGCAATCTGCACTTTGTGTTTACCCAAGGATTTGATAGCCAGGAAGAGATCAACCGCTACGGCGGTTTTATGGATGATGTGGCCGATCTTGTTGCCGTCAAATACCAAGGTTCGTTGAAAGCTGAGCACGGTACAGGGCGCAATATGGCTCCCTATGTCGAACTGGAATGGGGACAAGAAGGCTACGCGCTGATGCAACAAATCAAAACACTCTTCGATCCAGAAGGTTTGCTCAACCCTGGTGTGATTATTAACGACAATCCCCACTCGCACATCGAAAATCTCAAACCTATGCCCGCTGCCGATGACATTGTGAACCGCTGTATCGAGTGTGGTTTTTGTGAGCCAGTTTGCCCGTCTCGCACCCTTACCCTTTCACCTCGTCAGCGCATTGTTCTGTTCCGTGAACTTCAACGTCGCAAAGCCGCTGGTGAAACGGTTGAGGCGACAGAACTGGAGCAAGTCTTTGAGTACCAAGGCATCGATACGTGCGCAGCCACGGGGTTGTGTGCCGATCGCTGCCCTGTCGGTATCAACACCGGTGATCTGATTAAGAAACTTCGAGAGCCGAAATACAAAAAATTCCGACCGTTCGCCAAGTGGACGGCAGATCACTTTACCGCGACCACAGCCATAGCGCGATTCGGTCTCAAAAGTGGTGCGGTTGCTACCAATATCCTAGGCCAAGAGCGTGTCGTTAAGGCCGCCGAAGGAATACGCAAAATCACCAAAAACGCTACCCCAGCCTGGCTACCAGAAACACCGCGAGGAGCCAAGTTTGACAGCCGAAACCTCTCAAATAACCTAATGGCGAAAGACAAAAAAGTGGTGTATTTACCATCTTGTGCCAGCCGCAATATGAGTACTCAATCCGATGCATATGACCAGCGCTCCCTTGGCGAGGTGACAGTGTCACTTTTTGAAAAAGCGGGAGTATCACTCATCACTCCAAAATCACTCAGTGACCAATGCTGTGGCATGCCCTATGACAGCAAAGGAATGACCGACATCGCCAAACAAAAGAGTGAACAGCTAGAGCTTGCTTTATGGGAAGCTTCGGAGCATGGCAAATATCCTATTTTGATGGACACCAGCCCATGCGCGAAACGCAGCATAGAGCAGTTCACTAAACCGATGACCATTGTTGAACCAGTAAAATTCGTCAGTGATTATCTGCTCAGCGAACTAACACTATCGCCAATCAATGAAACCGTGATGCTGCATGTCACGTGCAGCTCAAGACGTATGGGATTGGAAAGCGCTATGCTATCGCTCGCAAAAGCTTGTGCTAGCAACGTCATCATCCCAGAACACATTCAATGTTGTGGTTGGGCAGGTGACAAAGGCTTCACTACTCCAGAACTCAATGAAGCGGCTGTATCACCTCTTAAGGCACAAGTACCACAAGGGTGCACCCGAGGCTTTAGCAACAGTATTACCTGTGAAATTGGCCTCTCTCACCATAGCGGGATCCCTTATCAATCGATTCTTTATCTTGTCGATCAAGTCGCCTCTCCGGCTCAGTCCTAATCGAGTATTGACCCAGTAAACCTAATTTATCTGCCATCGAAGTCTAAAAGCTTTAATGGCAGATTCATTTTTACCGTTAGTTTTCCCATTCGCCTTGTCGCTTCTAACGGTTTACTGCTATAGCTTATTGTATTCTAAGTTATTTATTCTCGGGCGATCAAAGTACTATTTATGGATCCATTATCACAAGGACTGTTGGGAGCATCATTATCGCAATCGGTGAGTAACCGACCTAGGTTTGTGGTCGCGGGGGTTTTAGGTCTGCTTTCTGGACTAGCACCCGATATAGACGTATTGATCCGCTCTTCGCACGATCCGCTGTTGTTTTTGGAGTTTCACCGCCAATTTACTCATTCACTGCTGTTTATCCCGATAGGGAGCCTTATTTGTGCCATGCTTTTTCACCCTCTGATCGCCAAAAAGCGTGGCTTCTCATTCAAGCAATCTTGGCTCTATTGCACACTTGGTTATGCAACTCATGGACTTTTAGACGCGTGCACGTCATACGGCACGCAACTACTCTGGCCGCTGACTAATGAGCGCTTTGCTTGGAACAGCATTTCTGTCATCGACCCCCTATTCACGCTCCCACTGCTCATCGTGTTGGCTATAGCTCTGTGGAAGCGAAGCCCAGCAATTGCAAGAGTCGCATTCCTATGGGCGCTAATTTATCCAACCCTAGGCATGCTGCAAAGAGACAGGGCAGAGCGCACAGGCTGGCAAGTCGCAAACGAGCGTAATCACAGCCCAGTTAGGCTCGAAGCGAAACCCAGTTTTGGCAATATTCTGGTTTGGAAGATTATCTATGAAGCTGACGGAAGGTTTTACATTGATGCGGTGAGAGCTGGACAAAAGCTGACTGTGTATCCTGGCACCAATGTAGAAAAGCTAAACGAGGAAAAAGCGTTTCCTTGGTTACATGAAAATTCGCAGCAAGCCAAAGATATCGGGCGTTTTTCTTGGTTTTCTGATGATTTTGTGGCTCTTAGCGAACAGAGTAATCAGAGGATTATCGACGTACGATATTCCATTGTTCCCAATGAGCTCAATGCGTTGTGGAGCATCTCTTTGTCTGAAAATGCCGCCGATAACGAACACGTTACCTACCTCACTCACCGCAGCAGCAGCGAAAAAGACAGGCAGCGATTTTACAACATGCTTTTTGGTCGCTCTCAATAGGACCAGCGTACTGAAATGAAATAACGACGAGCATGTCCAACATGGACATGCTCGACCGTAGAGTCAAAGTTATGCGAACCTAACCAGCTTCTTGTTTACAAACTCATCCAGCCCCAATCGGCCTAGTTCACGACCAAAACCAGAGTTTTTAATACCGCCAAATGGGAGGCATGCCTCCGACATTGAGAACGTATTAATAAACGATGCGCCGCAGTCCAAAACCCCGGCGACCGCATTGGCGCGATCGATGTTTTCTGAAATGACAGCAGAGCTCAATCCATAAGAGCTGTTATTAGCAAGTTCTATCGCCTCTTCATCGCTGCTAACGCGATATACTACGGCAATAGGTCCAAATAGCTCTTGGTCGAACACATCCATCTGCGGAGTAACATCGGCAAGGATAGTTGGCTTGAGCCATGCCCCTTCGAGGTTTTCTGACTCACCCCCCAATACCAAGCTAGCACCTTGTTCAACGGCATGTTGTACTTGTTCAAGTAAATAATCACGTTCTTGAACACTCACGACAGGCGCATACCCGGTTTGAGAATCCATAGGATCTCCCGCCTTTAGAGTGCCTAGCGCTGCAGCAAACTTTTCCATGAACTCATCATAAGCTTCATCGGCAACAATAAATCGCTTAGCACTAATGCACACCTGGCCAGAATTAAACATCTTCGCGATTGTAGCCAGCTCTACCGCTTTATTTACGTCGGCATCAGCAAGCACGATAAACGGATCGTTACCGCCCAGTTCCATGACCACTTTTTTCAAGTACTTTCCGGCCAGCGCAGCCACGCTTGCTCCAGCTTTTTCACTGCCCGTTAACGACACACCTTGTACTCGTTTATCAGCAATAATCAGCTCAGACTGGCTCGATGCAACAAATAGGTGCTGCACTAATCCATTTGGCGCACCCGCATCTTCAAATAGTTTACTGATCGCCTTTGCACACTGAGGAACGTTAGATGCATGCTTAAACACAACGCTATTGCCTACCATCACGTTCGGTGCAATAAAACGAATCACTTGATAAAACGGAAAGTTCCAAGGCATGACGCCATAAATCACACCGAGCGGGTGATTTTGAATTTCAGCTCGGCCTGTGGCAACTTCTTCAATAGGCTCTGCAGTAAGAAAGCGCTCACCATGTTCAGCATAGTAGCGGCATATCTGAGCACACAGTGGGATTTCTAACGCGACACCTTGGCTGTGCAATTTACCCATCTCTGTCGTCATAAGCGCCGCATAGTGCTCTGCTCGCTCTTCTAGCATCGATGCAACGCGGGAAAGCAAAGCCGCTCGCTCGTGATGACTTGTTGCTCTCCACGCTTCGAAAGCAGCCTGAGCCGTATCAATCCGCTCCACAACTTGAGCGTCTTGCCAAGTATCGAATCGCTGTTCTATGTGATTGGTATATGGGTTTAATGTTCTAATCGCCATGTTGTTTCTCCGAGGGATAGAGTAAGTCGGCACGCACCGACCAAAAATGTTCACGCTATTTGCGCTGTTTTTATTGTGAAAACAACATACACCCGGAAACAATCAAGAAACAACCAGGCAAACTTACATCAATTTGAAAACAACATGACTAAACGGCGTGTTGTATGAGTTCTGTAAATAGGTAAAGTATCTCCCCTAATTTCAGTGGATTAGAACATCAGTAAAACGTATGGATTTGTATAAATAGGTACATTGTCCGGCAGACATCACGTTCTAAGAACCCTATGGTGCAGATAAAAGAAACAATGAAGTAACACTTGATTTACATCAAAGACCACCTCTGTACTATTCCCTATCGTGGCGACATGAAAATGTAAACACTGTGTAAAAGCTTTATACCCTGCTAGTGCTAGTTAGCACTGAACTCAATGTTTGAGTTAGCGAGCACGACTTGGGTGGCAACCGCGGCGGCGGCTTGAGGTTATTTAGATATTATGTACACGCTTCTTTTGAAAACACACGTCACTTTGGCACTACTGAGCTTTATCAGCTTCATCATTCGCGCTTGGTGGGGTTTTAGTCATTCCGCTTTAGTTGAAAACAAGTTTGCTCTGGTCATCCATCAAGTACTTACCGCCTTTATGTTATTAAGTGCGGCGGGACTTTGTATGACTATTGGACAATTTCCACTATCAAACCCGTGGCTTACTGAGAAACTCGGGTTATTTATCGTTTATGCGATCAGCACTATGGTTATCTTCCAGTTCCCACTCGCAAAACGTACTCGAGTACTCGTGATGTTGATTACCTGTGGAATATGGCTGACCATCTTTACCATAGGTAAAGCTCATGCCCCGCTACTTTTTGGATAATGGCTGTTCGCTCTATGCGTTTACGATAAGTTGAGCTTGCTCAGAGGCCATTTGAACACAGTTGCGACCCTCTTGCTTTGCTCGATATAAGGCTTCGTCTGCTCGCGCAACCAGAGCGTCCCAACTTTCATCGCAAAGAGACTCTGCGACCC
Source organism: Vibrio wakamikoensis (assembly GCF_050337275.1). Taxonomy (NCBI): domain Bacteria; kingdom Pseudomonadati; phylum Pseudomonadota; class Gammaproteobacteria; order Vibrionales; family Vibrionaceae; genus Vibrio; species Vibrio wakamikoensis. The sequence continues at coordinate 130,577 of NZ_JAKJST010000019.1, forward strand.
CAAAGCTGCAACTCACTTTGACGGGCATACCATCCACGCGCACGTGCTCTGCGACGCGCTTGCGCATGGATTCAGCAAGGAACAGTGCAAAGTCGATGGTTTGATTGTTTAAGACGATAATGAATTCATCGCCCCCAAATCGATAGATAGCTTTGGGGGCATTCGAAGTGCCTTTTATCTGCGAAGCGACTGCCTTTATCACTTTATCGCCAATAACGTGGCCATAGCGATCATTGATCAATTTAAACCTGTCGATATCAAGCATAATAATGCTTTGTTTAGGCTTACCACCACCCTCTGCCAGCGCCAACGTATAACTATCAAGAGCACGGCGATTACGCAGATTGGTCAAGGAGTCGAAATAAGACAGCGCATAAATATCATCCATCTGACGGGCATTAATCAGCCACAGCATACTAAAGCTAGAGGCTACCGTTAAAAAAATGCTGAAGAGAAATGTCAGTTTATGTACTAAGTCAGCATCCATAAACTGGAAGATCTCAGCACTGTCCCACGTATAAGCAGCGCGGAACAACATAAACAACCCGTAGAAACCAAACGTCGCGGCCATAGTAAAAACTGCAGGCTGGTAGTCTCTGTGTTTACCCACTATGACTACAAACGAAGTTGCCAGCGTAACGACTGCGATTGACAACGCACTAACCAAAATGCGTTGATTGATCGAGTTGGCTTCATAAGTGAAATAGAGATTTAGCACCAAGACAAGTGGAACGACCCAACTGAAGCTATGCGCAAACTGTGCTTGAACCCCACGGAACTGACACATGCCATGCAGGATCATATGAAAGGAGACGGCGATCAATGTGTTCGCAGTAACAATTGAGACCCAGTCAGGGGCGACACCGCGTAAACTTATTAATAATGGACCTGCCCCCATGGCCAATAGCGCCAATGCAAACAGTCTTATTCCTTTGGTTTTTTCTTGAGTCGTAGCGAATAACAGCAATCCAATGCAGTATATAACGCTGAACAAAATCATCACAAAATTCAGCGTTCTCATATCAAGAGAAAATGCAGTCAATGTATCCATCCACTTCCTAGCTTTATAGTTATGTCAATTACTACTGCAAATCAATAACCCTGCAATAATTAACAAATGCTATACAACCAGGTAGCAAATTGGAATTAGTGAATGTTTTTTGAGAAGCGCATCACTAATATTGTTATCAGTATGTGTAATTTTTCGACAATAGTATGTTGAGGGAGCAGATAACTTTCGTTTGTTCAATGACATAATAATTAAGGTTACACACTAGGAGCGCAGTGAAGAAAGGTGAATGAATTCTTACATAGTGAGAACAGCTTCAGTGCGACACAACGTAGTTCAAAATATTGACGCGCATTTGTCCTCAATCGGACAGTGGCTTTACCTGGCTTGCAAGGCTCTGACAACATCAAGCCTAAGCTAAGCTGAAATACGCGACATCTACCCAAGAGGCCACAAGATGCCGAATTCAGAGTGCTACAGGTTACTTGGGTATAGAAGGGAATGGGACAATTCCAACTAATTGCAGGGGTTAATAATGAATTTTACACAACAAGATACTGAAGCACTTTACCGTGTCTGGATGTCACAGAAAGCAAAAATGCACATTACGCAAATGGAAGTGGCCAAACGCCTAAACGTCAGTCAAATTGAACTGTCTAATCGACTCAATGGCAACGTGCCTTTAGACGCCACCTTTGTCGATCGCTTTTGTCGACTATTGCATATCGACCCATGCCACCACCTACCATCAATGCGCAGCCATTTTGTTAGCGAAGCTGACCGAGTTTTCAATACTCGCCTAACGATCGACGGCGACATTACCAATATCCGTGTCGACGGCAATCAGGTCACCATCGAGTATCGACTTCAATAACTGCTTTCTTAAGGCTCAGCCAATAACGCAATACACTCTTGAAACTTTGGTTTTGAAACGCGCTTTTTAGGCGTCACCTTTTTCGTTACTTTGTCTGCAGGCTTTTTCTTAGCTGGAATATAGGGCTTCCACGATGCAAGCTCTTGTCCGCAGCCATCTCCCGGTGGTGGAGGGTTTTGCGCTATGCACTTTCCCTCCCCTTCAGGGCAATGCAGTCTTACGTGAAAATGGTAGTAGTGCCCCCACCATGGGCGCACTTTACGAAGCCAATCTCTCTCCTTCCATTCGACTTCACAAAGCTGCTTTTTGATTAAAGGATGAACAAAGACACGTGCTACCCGCTCATCGACAGCAGCAACTTGAAGCAGGAGTTCATGATTCGTCGTCCATTTATCTTGTTTAAAACGATACTTTTCAATATCTACGACAGGGTAAGGTTTGGGATCCGCTGCCTCTTCCGCATTGAGAGGAGCATTGGGAAGTCTTAGCCAAATATCGGCATCAAGCCCGGTTTGATGACTCGCGTGCCCAGACGTAAATCGCCCTCCCCTTGGCATTGAGATGTCGGCAACTAGTAAATGCCCTATCCCGAGCTTATCGACGTTACGAGCTAATTCGGTCAAGTAGGCAATCATATCTCGGTGGCCGTAGTAACGATTACGTTGCGAGCGAATGACTTGATAGCCCTCACCCGTTAGAGAAAGTTGTTGTCCCCCAGCTAAACAGCCATTGGCATAACTGCCTATTGAATTGGACTCCCCCTCACTCGGCACCGACACTTCATCCCACGAGCGCTGCAAAGCATGAACGTTGCACGATACAATGAACAACACTAGCCAAGCCAATTTCCCCATGTCACTTCCTCGCTGTAGATGCTGAGAAGACGTTAGCTTAAGGATAGCGCGCTCAATTGAGCTTGCACACAATCAAACGCAAAATGATGTAGTACAACAAAGTGCACTACATCAATTTTTCGCTACATAAAGTGAAATGTTTCACAAAATCGAACTCTAATTGAGGTTTCATAACCTGTTGTATTGCAGGTAATAACAGAACGCGCTACAAATAAATCACTCAGTTGATTAACCACCTCTGAGTCTACCACTCAAGTCGTCATTCCTTTTTTGAGGCTGCCACCTTTTTCGGGAGTGACGACTTAACTTTTTCTTGGCGTTTAACCTCTATTTATATCGACCTCACTAAACCACCGAATTTAAATAATCCGTCACCTTTTTCCGGTAAGCTTGCTTCTGTGTGTCACCAATAAAGCTGGCATCGATAGCATTAAGCGTAAACTGTGCGAGCTCTTCATGGGTTAAAAGGTGAGCCTGACTGACCGCGACAAAGTTGTCTGTCATATAGCCACCAAAATAAGCTGGGTCATCTGAGTTGATGGTCACTGCAACGCCTTTTCTTAGTAGCTCCACAATATTGTGATCTTGCATTTCATCAAACACTCGAAGCTTTATGTTTGATAGCGGACATACCGTGAGCGGCATCCTAGACTCAATAAGCTGTACCACCAGCGCCTCATTGTCAACGCAGCGTACGCCATGATCAACACGGCTAACACCCAGCATACTGATCGCATCAATAATGTTCTGAGCAGGACCTTCTTCCCCTGCGTGAGCAACCGTCAAGAAGCCATGCTCTCTAGCCATTTCAAATACACGGGCAAACTTTTCAGGTGGGTGACCTTGCTCAGAAGAATCCAGACCTACACCAACAATGTCATCTTTGTAGAGAATGGCTTGTTTGAGTGTTTCAATTGCCGCCTCCTCAGAAAGGTGACGCAAGAAGCACATAATCAACTGCGAGCTTATCTCCAGTTTCTGTTGCCCATCTTTTAACGCGCTTACAATTCCCTTGATAACGGTATCAAACGCGATACCCCTATCAGTATGGGTTTGTGGATCAAAAAAGATTTCTGTGTGAATCACATTATCGTGCTGACAACGCTCTAAATATGCCCAAGTTAGGTCGTAAAAGTCTTGCTCGGTTTGCAGCGCATTGGCGCCTTGATAGTAAATATCGAGAAATGACTGTAAGTCATCAAACTCATACGCTTTGCGAAGCGCTTCTGGCGAGTCGTAAGGTATGTCGATTTGATTGCGTTTTGCCAAATTGAAAAGTAGTTCTGGTTCTAGAGAACCTTCGATGTGAAGGTGTAACTCGACTTTTGGGAGACCTTGAATAAATGCGTTCATATACCACCTATTATGCTTATAAGAGCCTTAACGGCTTATGGGGCTTGCGGATGCACTTACTCTGAGTATAGGAACAGATGAAGAAAAGTTTCGAACGCCAATACAAAGAGTAAAGACAGCAATGCCATCCTAACTCTTCGTAATCAGCACTTTTCGGGAACTGGTAGAGACCCCCAAACCGTATTATTGGGGTTATACGAAGCTGCGGGGACTGTATCAAATGATGAAGGCCATTGACAACCTACAGTCCACCGCTTTGCCTCAAAAAATATAATTAGTCGTCAAATGAGCCCGTCGTCGCCAATTCTTTAAACCAAACTCCATGTTTCTTAGGGATTCGGTTACCAGTCTCTAGATCCAAGCGGAAGAAGCCATAACGACGCTTGAACGAGTTCAACCAAGACCAGTTATCGATAAAGGTCCACTGGTGAACACCAAAGCAGTTTGAGCCCTCTTCAATTGCTTTGTGAAGCTGAACTAGATGCTCCTTCATCAAGCCTGTGCGGAATGAATCGTCAATCAGACCGTCGGCACCTGGCTCTCCCTCTGATTCTAGATCCATCGCAATACCGATTTCAGCAAGGTACCAAGGAATGTTGCCGTAATTCTCTTGAACATTTTTAGCGATATCGTAGATAGCCGTCGGCAAGATTTCGTTATTGTCACGATATGGATTGAATCGACCCTCTGGGTTTACGTAGTTCTCGAAGTATACCTCTGGAGTAAAGTAATCTAGGTCGTACTCTGCTTCGCGTGCTTTCACACGGCGCGGAACATAATAGTTAACACCAAGAAACTCGACTTTTGCGGTTGTAATCGCGGCAATCTCTTCCGCTGTTGCTTCAGGCGTTAACCCTTGCTCAGCCAAAACATCACACAGCTCTTGAGGGATTTCATTTCTCACCATTGGGTCTAGGAAGCTGCGATTAAACAAAAGGTCTGCATACCACGCTGCTTTTTTATCTTCTTCACTGTCGTTTCGCGTGTAAGAAGGAGTTAAATTAAGCACGATACCAATTTGCGAGTTTTCCAACTCCAACGCGTTAAAACGGTGTACCGCTTTTGCGTGAGCAAGCATGATATTGAAAGCAACCTGAACGGCGAGCTTGCCATCTTTCTTGCATGGGTAATGGAAGTCATACAAGTAACCACCTTCTACTGGCACGATTGGCTCGTTAAACGTGATCCAGTGCTTCACCTTGTTACCGAAAAGCTTAAACGCGGTCTCTGCGTAATCTGCAAATAGGTCGACCACTTTCTTTGACTCAAAACCGCCAAACTTCTCTTGAAGCTCTGCTGGCATGTCAAAGTGGTAAAGGTTCATCATTGGCTCAATGCCATTGGCGATCATTTCATCAATGTAGTTGTTGTAGAACTCAACAGCATCTTGGCATACTTCACCCGTTTCGTAATCTTTGATTAGGCGAGACCACTGAATAGAGGTACGGAACGAATTGAAACCGACCTTTTTCATGTCTTGTACATCTTCTTTGTATCGGTGATAAGTATCCGTTACCGTTTGAGAACTAATGCCACGATAAAAACGCTCTGGACTTTGCTGGTGCCAAAGATCCCAAATAGAATCGTTGGCTTTATTTGTAGTGCCTTCTGTTTGAATGCCAGACGCAGCCGCGCCCCACAAAAAGTTTTGCGGAAAAGTGTATGTCGTCATCTTACTAACCTTGTCTATTCAGAAAATGTTTTAAAGCGCCAATCAGGTTGGCGTCGTTACCAAATTGTGTCAGTGCGGGAACCGGACGTATTCGGGCAATCGGAATGCTTGATTGCAGCTCATCCAGTTTGCGATTGATATTGTCAATTAATCGAGGGCTGCGGCTGACCGCCCCTCCAAGAAGAATGCATTTAGGATCCAAAGAGTACTGAACATTAAAGAGAATCGTTGCCAGATCGCCATACCATTGCTCAACCAACGGTTGTACGTCACTGTCGCCCTGTTCGTAAAACGAAAACACTTTAATACCATCGAACTCTTCGACCTTTTGATTTTTGGCCATTGCCACGTTTTCAACCAGGGCACGAGTGGATGCTGCGTTCGAATAGGTAATAGGCTGCCCCTCTTCAAAACGGAGTATGCAATAGCCAAACTCCCCGGCATGCAAGTGGGTCCCTTTGATGACTCCACCATCACGCACGATAGCGCCGCCGATCCCGGAGCCCAAAACTAGTAGGCAAAACTCGTTATCTTCTTTTCCAGCTCCGAGCCAATCTTCTGCAAGTGCAGCGCAACAGCCATCGTTTTCTAGCTCTACTGGTAGATTGAACCGAGCTTGGTATAAAGCTCTCACGTCGATATCGTGGATATAAGGTAGAGCACTTGCCCCTTCTATCACCCCAGTATCCACATTGACAGCTCCGCAAGTACTTATTGCGATGCCTTTCAGTGCAAAGCGAGCGGCAAGCTCATCGAACGTAGGGGTAAACGTGTCTAGCCACTGCTCATAACTGTCAGCCTGGCTAGAGAGCGAGAAGCGCTCATGAATTTGTGCATCCACCGACATGACTGCACCTTTCACCGATGAGCCACCAAAATCTAGAGTTAGAAACAGGTCGTCTTTTAGTGTCATAGTTGTTTTTATGAACTCGTTATATTTGCGAATTAAGTGTTTATATGTGACAAAGAGATTAGCTTTGACTAGAGCGTGTGCAAGAAGGCGGCGCCTCGCACACCAGACGAATCGCCATGTACGCTTTTTACAACCTGGGTCGTGACCGATTTTGTGAAGGTGTATTGCGAGAGCTTTTGCTGAACCAAAGGATACACTTCGTCTACGTTCGACATCCCACCACCAAGCACGATGACTTCAGGGTCGACAAAGTTCACAATAGCCGCCAAAGTTCTAGCAAGCTGATCACAGTACAAATTGAAGTGTTCAATGGCTCGGTCGTCGCCTCTTTCATAGAGAGCCATAATCTCTCTAGAGTTTGCGGGTTCATACTTCTCTGCGAATGTGCGAGCAAAGCCCGTACCTGAGACAAATGATTCTGCGCAGTTCATCGAGCCGCAGTAACATTGGTTAGGATTACCATCAACCTCTGGATTAAAGTTAGGCAGTGGGTTGTGTCCCAACTCGCCACCGAGCTTATTGAGACCGGTCACCAAGCCATTGTTGATCACCACGCCAGCACCGCAGCCAGTTCCAATGATGACTGCGACACAAGAGTTGGTCGCGTGCTTTGCAGCGCCATCTTTATATTCAGAAAGCGCAAGACAATCTGCATCATTGGCAATAACAACTGGGACATCGATCTGCTTTTGAATATCACCAATAAAGTCCTGTCCATTTAACACAGACACATTTGCTCCCTGCATCAGGCCGTCATTGCCGACAGAACCACAGCAGCCTATGCCAATAGATTCGATCTCCCCATGTTGGCTCACAGCATCAATCACAGACATCACCGCTGTTAAGAACTCTGAATAACTGTTTTTTGCCGTTGGTTCACGATGAACAACCAAGGTCTCGTAGCTATTGGCATCGAGTCCGACACCCTCTATTTTTGTGCCGCCGATATCTAGTCCTACTATCATGTTTTGCTCTCTTGATTTGTTTGTTCGCCAATCTTTAAACCTGGGGTCGCCAACATCTCGTTGGATTGATTCTAATAAAACAAATTTTCGTTCTCTTCTAAAGGACGAGACCCTCAAAATTACGAACAAGTCACAAAACTATATAGTTTTACAAAAATACACATGCAGTTTTTAGTTCGAACTATTCGAACGTCTCTTTCACATTACCACTCTGCTCTTTAGATCTCCGGAGATCTATAGTTTGACTATCAGATAACAAGGAGATCCCAAATGACTTCATTTAGAACCATTCAACAGATCATTCCATCGCATGCCACCTCTGATGGTGATGGTGTAAAAATTCGTCGCGTACACGGCTTTGACAATCAGGCGTTCTCGCCGTTTCTTATGATTGATGAGCTCAAATCTGACGACAAAAAAGATTATGTTGGCGGATTTCCCCCTCATCCACACCGCGGTATTGAGACACTTACCTATATGATGCAAGGACACTTCCAGCATCGTGACCATATGGGGAACGTGGGCGAGTTACGCTCTGGCGGTGCTCAATGGATGGCAGCAGGCCGTGGCGTGATCCATAGCGAAATGCCAATAATGGATGACGGTCAACTGCACGGTTTCCAAATTTGGATAAACCAGCCGGCCAGAGACAAAATGAAGCCAGCGCAATACCACGATTTCCAACCAGAAACGATTACCGAGTATCAAAAACCGGGATTTGGATTGGTGCGTCTATTAGCTGGCACATTAACCGTCGATGGTGAGGCGTTGACAGGCCCTCTCACGCAAACAGGCGTAGCGGCAACCGTTGCTGATTGGCGCGCTGAAAAAGGCGACCAACTTGTTTTGGGCACACCCAAACACCACAACGCCATGGTTTATGTCTACGAAGGTGAAATCTCATTGAGTGAGAAAAAATTGATTAAAGGTGAACTTGCACTAGTCTCAAAAGGAGAGACTATGGAGATTAAAGCGAAAGAAGATTCTGGATTGTTGGTATTTGTTGGTGAACCTATCAACGAGCCAGTCGTTCACTACGGTCCATTTGTTATGAATAGTAGCCAAGAGATACAGCAGGCTATTAATGACTATAATCGCGGCGAATTTGAACGTTATTGATTCAACAATCAAGTTTTAGATTTGACACCTTAATCCACTGCCTGTGTGTCACGCATCGACTGAATACGTCGATGCGTTCTTTTTTGCGATATTCGTTTTAACGCTGTCGCTTTTAATGCTACAGATATTCGCAAAGATAAGCGGTTGCTTGCTCGACTTGCAAATCAAAGCTTGAGTCGCCTTCAACGTCAAACGCCTGACCCGCTGTGTAGGTTTTCCACTCTTGCGTGTTAGCTAAACGGACCGTTAGCGCACCTTTTACTACCGTCATTTTCTCTGGAGCAGCGGTTCCAAACGTGTATTCACCTGGCGCCATAACGCCGACACTGCTGTCACCGTCAGTTTGTGTAAAAGCGAGGGATTTTACGTTTCCTTCAAAATAGGTGTTTTCTTTGATCATAATGACTTCCTTGTAATTTACTTAAGGCAAAACATCGTTTTACCTCACAAAGTTAACGAAAACAAGTCATTGATCACTTGCTAGTCTGTGATGGTATAAATAAACAGAACCAATTAATCAGAGACAAGGTATGTCCAATCAGGAAAGTAAAGTTCCAACCAATCGCCTCACCCGCTTCGGAAAATTAGCCTCACTGGCAACGCGAGTTACAGGCTCTATGGTCACAGAGGGCGCAAAACAGTTTGCTCAAGGAAAGCGTCCCAAGGCGCGCGAACTGCTACTCACCCCGAGTAACGTCAAACGAGTGGCCGATCAACTGGCTCATCTTCGTGGTGCAGCGATGAAAGTCGGTCAGTTAATGTCGATGGATGCGGGCGATCTTATTAGCCCAGAATTGGCTGACATTCTTTCAAGGCTGCGCTCCGATGCTTCACCAATGCCTGCCAGTCAACTTTCCTCGGTTCTTACACAAGAGTTGGGAGCCGACTGGAAGCAGAACTTTATCGAATTTAACTTCAAACCCATCGCCAGTGCATCGATTGGACAAGTACACCAAGCCCACTCAGACGATGGCACTAAACTGGCGATTAAAGTGCAGTATCCAGGTATTAAGCAAAGTATCGACAGTGACGTCGACAATGTAGGCACCCTACTCAATGTGGTTGGACTCATTCCCAAGGATGTCGATTACAAAGGATTACTGGAAGAGGCAAAGAAACAGCTTCATGCCGAGGCAGATTACTTATTAGAAGCCAAACTTCTGCGCCAATTTCGCAACTACCTCGCAAGCTCCCCGCAATTTATCTTGCCTGACGTCCGAGATGAACTTACAACCGATAATGTGCTAGCCATGACCTATGTAGATGGCGTTGCGATAGAGTCGTTAGTGGACAGTAGTCAGCAAACTCGCAACCGCGTGGTTACCCTACTGTTGGAGCTTCTGTTCAAAGAGATATTCGATTTTAAGCTGGTACAAACGGATCCTAACTTTGCTAATTTTCTTTTTGATGAGCGGCAACACAAAGTCGTCCTGCTAGATTTTGGTGCGACTCGAGCTTACGACGACCGCATCAGCGATGGCTATCGTCTCGCTTTCAGCGCCATCCTCGACGGTGACGACGACGCGCTCTATGAGGCATTGCAGCAAATTGGCTTCTTCACTCAACAAATCCTACCTGCGCAGAGAGACGCAGTCGTTAACCTAGTTAAACTTGCCGGCGAGCCACTTAAGCACCAAGGTAGCTATGATTTTGGCGCCAGTAACCTTGCACAGCGCATCAGTGAAGCGGGCACGGTAATTAGTATGGAGCAGGACTATTGGCATACTCCCCCAGCTGATGCGTTATTCTTGCATCGTAAGATAGGTGGCTTGTATTTATTGGCGGCTCGCCTCAAGGCCAAAGTCGATGTAAACCAGCTGTTTTTGCCCTTTAGGTTGACGGAAGTCTTGAAATAACAAAGTATTACAAAGCCTATCTGTCAGCTTTTCATATCTAGCGCTATGGTTAATGCTGAGGAAGCGACATTCCCTATCTAGCGTTTGGTAAAGTTATAACGGCTTTAGTCGATAACCTAAATAGACGCTAAAAACACAACCGAGCACAGACTCAATTAGGCGACAAGGAAGGCCGAGCGAATGACAAGGATCAGAGCCAAAGCAACCCCCAACACCGACTCTTATATGCTGGTAGTAATACTGCTGGTCATCGTCGTGCTGTCTGGCTTGCTTGGCTTTGCGTTTTATAGCAGTCACCAAAACCATATCTCCCCAACCCGCGTCTACGGCAATTGGATTGAAATTGGCGCTCCAAAACAAAGCACAGAGATCTTGACGTTTTCTGACGCAGGTGCGCTTCGCAACCATCGACTCGTGACGACTTCCTTCGAGTTTGATGGTCGTATTGTGCGTCTCAAAACAGGCAGTGGCTTGTGGGTGTATGAACGTGTCGGCACACCCCGTTCCCCCCAGCTTCGTCGCGTCACGCCTGCTTTGCCTCCGCAACGTTTTATTCTTGAAGGCTATGAAGATACCGTTCCTATGGATGGTTACAATCCAACTCAAAACCGCCGCTCCGCGTTGCGAGAGCATTTCACAACCAAGTAATGTCAAAAGTTAGATGTGGTCACATCGCTTTTGTGCATGTTTGTTTGACCCGTATCAAGCTTCACTTAAATTTCATATAGACGTCACTCATCCTCTCCTACACTGTCTCATAGGCTAGTAGGAATCGTTACTTTCCAGAGGAGAGGACAATGATCAAAACACATCGCAACTTTGTGCTGCATGGCAGCAACCAGCGTCACGCTCAAATTCACGTCAATCCAGTAGGTGAACTCGATATCGATATTGTCGAGTCTAATGAACACCATAATACTGAGTTGACCGAGCTCAGCTTCAAACGTTCGCAACACTCAACGCTAGTGAGAGGGTTTGAGATTCACGATCATAAAGCATGGCAAATCACGCTCAACAATCGAGATGCAGATGATCTAAGCACCATAGTCAAACGAGCAAATGATGATTATGAAGAATTAATGCGTGATCTTTAAGACAGTGAGTAGCATCTCGAATTAGTGTGGCAAGTGGCGACATTGCTTGCCACTTAATGCTGCTTTGTACCTTGTTGTTTTCATGCGCCAGTGAAAATAAGTGGCTTAAAACGGCAATTCAAACAAATTATGACATTCCTCTGAATTATCAATACAATCAATCCAATACCCTATCCACCCTGTTTTACATCAGCACTCCCGACTCCCTATGCCAAACTTGAATCTTCATCAACTGCGATTTTTTACCCAAGATAAATTGTTGGGGATTGTCTGCCTCGCTATCTTCGCGACCATTTTGTTCGTTCTATCATCTTTGCTCTACCCATATGAGCTCAGCGCTCAAGTAAGCAACGAGCTAGGTACCGTGATGCAAGTACTCTCTTATTCTGCTGGTCACCAAGGGTTCCTAATCACATTAGCGATACTTGGAGTGATAACACTCTGGGTTACGAGAGCCAGCAAACATAAAGTAATATTGATTGCCCAGTTAGGGTTACTGCTGGTATTCAGCTTTGGCGCTAAGACGTTCTTGAAGCAGTGGACCGAAAGCCCTAGACCTTACACTCATGAACTAGCGGCAGAGGGGCTGCTCTCTTCACCCGAGCAGTTCTACACGCTTGTTAGTACTGACCAAAACCAGATCATCGTTTTAGCGAGTGATGAAGTAAGCCAATGGCGAACCAAGCACTGGTTGGGTGAAACTGACTATTCCTTTCCTTCTGGTCACACGATTTTTGTGGCAGTATGTGTTCTCTTCTTTGCCGGGTTATTTGCCAACCACCAGTATCCTATTCTCTCATCCTTAGTGATCTTATGGGCAGTTGGCGTCGCGACCAGTCGACTTTGGCTTGGTATGCATCGCCCGGAAGACCTATTTGGTTCACTGGCATTTGCACTGGTGCTTTTCTTGATTGTCCCTAGCGCTGACTCCAAATTTCGATTACTATCGAAATAGTAATTGCGGAGAGAAACAGATGCAGATTGAAATTGCAGCAAAAGCATTGAAAGAACTGGGACACGTTACCCGCCTCGCTATCTATCGACAAGTCGTTAAGGCAGGACGACAAGGTATCCCTGTCGGTGAGATACAAGAGCGACTTGATATTCCCGGTTCGACACTATCACACCATATTTCGAGTCTTGCTTCAGCCAATTTAATAGAGCAACGTCGTGAAGGTCGAACTCTATTTTGTGTTGCGAAATACGAGCATCTCACAGGCGTCATTGACTTCTTACAAGATGAATGTTGTGTTGATGAAAAGTGCTAGCAATTAGCACTTTTTCAAACTCTCTTTCACTTTAATTCAGATAATAAATACCAGATTGAATGCGATAAAATCACCAATAAATAAACACCACATTTAATATAACCACAATCAATCCACGACCAATTCATTGATTAAACAGATAGATAAACCCCCATCAACAGTGAGAGTTATACTCTAATAATCCATTCAACCCTCTATTTCCATACCAAACCCAGCCAATTATATTAAATAGATCGAAATTTCGGCAGTTAATAAATAATCTAAATCAATAAGTACCATTATTATCAGTAATAAGTGATACTATGACTTGCTACTGACCAATCAAAACACTGTCGATGGTATTTCAAATGGAACTTGCTGCATTCATAAGGTAAAGAGGAATATTTTTGTGAAACTGAATAATTTGTCGATCAGAGCGAAGTTACAGGCTCTTGTCGGCTTTGCCGTACTCATTCTATTCTCACTGGGTACTTATAATCTTATCATTCAAAAAAACTCAAGCTACGACCAACGTAAAGACCGAGTACGCTCGAATGTCGAAGTGGCGTACACCTTAGCAAGTCACTATCAAAAACTCAGTGCTTCGATGGGCGAAGAGCAAGCGAAGCAAGCGGCAGCGAAAGCCATTGAGGCGCTACGCTACGACGGCAACAACTACTTCTTCATCGCAACTTCCGATGAAAAGGTGGTCATGCACCCGACTAACCCACAGCTAAACGGCACTAAAGCGAGTAATTTGCGAGACTCTCGTGGTCACTATTTCTGGCAGGAAATGAGTGCAGTTGCGACCAAACAAGGTAGCGGCTTTGTTACCTATTACTGGATTGGTAGCGACGGCGAAGAGTCGCAAAAGATCTCTTTCGTCAGTTACATTCCCGAATGGGACTGGATTATCGGTTCGGGTGTTCAAACTGCAGACATCGACAAAGCATTCCAAAGCCAGCTAATTAAAGATCTCATTGTCGATACCCTAGCTGCCATCGTGTTAATTATTATGAGCGTCTACATTGCTCGGAATGTCGTCAAGCCGATTGAGAGCCTAGTACAACGCGTTCATCGAGTAGCTGACGGCGATCTAACTGTTAATATGTCGAGCGACCGTAAAGATGAACTGGGCTATTTAAGTAATGAACTTGCACGCATGATGTCGGCGCTCAAAGATACCATCACCGCAGCGAAGTCGTCGGCAGATTATTCAGGCCAACTGTCTAGTAGCATTGCCGCTGCGAGCGAAGAAACCTCTACCAGTATTGACTCTCAAAGCCAGCAACTTGAGCAGCTTGCAACAGCAATGAATGAAATGTCTTCAACCATTCAAGACGTCGCTAGTAACTCAGAGCACACTGCCACAACAACAGAAGAGAGCAAAAACTTTGCCGCTGAAGGCAGTCGCAGCATGGGCTATACGTTGACTAATATCGCCGGTATTTCTGATGACATCACCAGCACCCACCAGCTCATGGAAGCGCTGAAACAAGGCGTAAGCGATATTAGCTCGGTAGTAAACGTGATTCACGAAGTTTCAGAGCAGACCAACCTTCTTGCCCTCAATGCAGCGATTGAAGCAGCGCGCGCCGGTGAACAAGGTCGCGGTTTTGCCGTGGTTGCCGATGAGGTTCGAAACCTGGCTAGCCGCACTCAAGAGTCTACGGCGCAAGTACAAACCACCATTGATCAGCTTAACGAGCGCACCGACAGCGTATTGTCAGTAATGGCAGCAAACCAAACTAAGGTGTCTGAGAGTGTGGATTTGGCTTCGCAAACTCAGGAGAAACTGGATACTGCGGTAGCCAAACTCAACGACACTTACGATATGGTGACGCAAATTGCGGCGGCGGCTGAGCAGCAAGGCACTGTTGCCAATGACGTCAATGAAAACGTTAGCGTGGTGCATCTATCGATTAGCGAAATCCGACAAGCGAGCCAAAGTTTGGCTCAGCAGTCACAGTCAATGGCTCAAGCTTCCGATGAGCTAACGCAAAAACTGGCTTACTTTAGAGTGTAAGCTGACCCCAGCTTGGAAGACTCAAAAACGCTGCGAAATTACGCAGCGTTTTTTTATTTGGTTATTTTTGGTTATTTTTGGTTATAGACCAACATAAACGTCAACGGTACCGACGTCGCAATAGCCGGCAGACCCGCCACTTCACGTAGTTTTTCTATACCCTGTTCCAAACCAAAATCCGCGGCATATACAATCAAAGGATCAGTTGCGACAATCACCACCTTGTCATCACTCATTTTCATTACCGTCAGTTTGGCGGGATAAGTTTTCTGCTTACCGTGCAAATCCACAGTGACATCGTTAATGATGCTATAAATGCCGCCAATATCGCTATTGTCCAGTTCACTCATATCAACCACGGTGGTAATCGTTGCTTTAGCAAAGTCAGCAACGTTAAATAGCATGGTTTGCATTCTCTCATTTCGAATGGGTATGTTGGTTTCGATACTGGACAAATCGATAACCAGCGTTGCTTTGCCATCGTCACTGATCGTGCCTGTCATCGCTTCAAAGTGATGTATTTCGCTTACACTGTTGCTTTTAGTGGAGACAAATTTGAGTGTCGAATTGCTACTATCGAGCATCCACTCAGCTTGTGACGAGAACGTCACTGCCAGAGCAGCGAGTAGCGTACCTAGTCGGATCATCATGGGGTTTCCTTATCTATGCTGACTCTATAGGTGTAGTCTAGGACGCTTCGGATCTCCACACTGTCAATTGAATATGATACTGTTTTGACATACTAAAAATGACGACACGGAGAAGTCAGTATGCAGCTCAACCTCGATGAGTTATCCCCCAACGCTATCTATCATTTGATGACGCAAACCGTCATCCCTCGCCCGATAGCTTGGGCGCTCACAGAATCATCCGACGACAATTATAATCTCGCTCCATTTTCATATTTCGCTCCGATATCGAGCAATCCACCATTGTTGATGCTCTCAGTGGGCAAAAAGCCTGATGGCAAGTTAAAAGACACCGCGGTGAACGCCATTAACAATAAAGAGCTAGTCATCCACATTGCGTCTACTGGAAGCGCCGAAACCATGACTCAAACCTCTGCAACATTGAGTCATGGCGAGTCAGAAATCATCGCTAGCCAAGTGGAACTCGACGATCTAGACGGCTTCAATCTGCCGAGAGTTAAACAATGCCCTATCGCCTTTGGTTGCACCCTTCACGATGTTCTAGAGGTCGGTAATACCCCTCAACACTTGCTCATCGCCAAAATAGAAAAAGTTTACATCGATGACCAAGTCGTCACGGTGCAGAACGAACGCTTGGTCATCGATGCTCTCAAAGTTGATCCGCTATCTCGCTTGGGCGGTAATGATTACGCCACGTTAGACAAAACCATCACGGTACAACGCCCTCAATAGCACCTCTCTATTAGCCCACGACAACGAAAACAAACCATTCACTCAATGTAATGGTTTGTTTTTCTTCATATTAGCAACTTATCTTTAATGTTATTGATAACCATTCCCAATCAATGTAGGATTGCGCTCCTGTTATTTTTTACATTGAGCTCGCTATGAATATCTCTTTTGCACAAGGACTTCGTGCTGTAATTGTCAATTTTCTCGCTTTTGTCTGTGTTTCCGCTGTGGCAAGCGACACCCGAGTTTTCGAAGACCAACAAGGACAAGTTTCTATTCAAGTCAGCCCCAGTCGTGTTGTCGCTCTTGAGTACTCTTTTGTGGATGCGCTCGCGGCGGTAGGCATCTCTCCAGTCGGTGTCGCCGATGACAAGAACATCGAACGCATTCTTCCTGAAATTCGCGAACTGATTAAACCTTGGCAATCTGTTGGCGTGCGTCCACAACCAAGCTTAGAGGCCATCGCGGAGCTTAAACCCGATCTCATCATCGCGGATGCTGAACGTCACGCTACCATTTACAACGATCTTTCAAGCATTGCACCGACCATCCTTTTAAAAAGCCGAGGCGAGACTTACGAGGAAAACCTTGATTCAGCACTGAAGATAGGAATTGCGGTAAACCGTGAAGCTGCAATGAAAGCTCGAATTGAAAAGCACCAGCAGATCATGGCTCAGTATCGCCAAAATTTATCATCAGCAGACAACTTTCAGTTTGCGGTCGTAACTGACAAAGGCATGTGGCTACATGGACCAGACTCCTACGCGGGTGGCGTTATTACTGCATTGGGACTCAAAGGGCCAGCCGTTCCGAAAACAAACAAAGCGTACATTGAAGTGAGCTTTGAGCAGCTTTTGAAGATCAACCCTGATTGGCTGCTGCTGGGTCCATATAAACCTCATACCGTCTACGATGACTGGGCAAACAACCCTCTTTTTAAAATGCTGAACGTTTCAAAGTCACAGCAAGCCGTCAAAGTGTCGCCACAATTGTGGTCACTAAACCGAGGGATAATCGCAGCAGAAGGCATTGCTAAGAACCTAACTGACATTATTCAAAAGCCGTAGATTTCCCATGTTCCAATTCCAACAGTGCAAGCTTTGGCTTGCACTTTTTTTGGGAATGTTTCTTTCCCTAAACATCTCCTTGATCGCTTGGTCTAGTTTCGATTTAACGCTCTCTGCTCTGAGTCACTATTGGTTTGCTTTCGATGCCAATAATATGGAACACCAGATAATCAATACGCTTCGCATGCCAAGAGTGTTGGGCTGTGCGCTGATTGGTGCCAACTTAGCCGTTGCTGGTGTGCTCATGCAAGGCCTTACTCGAAATCCACTTGCTTCACCGTCGGTGCTCGCCATCAATTCAGGTGCGGCACTTATGATTGTATTGACCAGTTTTGGAATACTTACCCTTCCGCTACCTACGTTTGTAGCAGGCGCACTGGGAAGTGCGCTAAGTGGTCTACTGGTCATTTATCTTGGTGGTTTCTTCGAAAATAGACCTCACCCAGTCAAGCTTGTTCTCGCTGGTATTGCAGTCAATGCTCTGCTGTTAGGGTTAACTCGAGCCACCATTATTCTTGCAGACGACCAAGCCTATAGCATTCAATCTTGGTTAATTGGCTCTGTCAGTAACCTTAATTGGGACTCTATCACTCTGCTCGTCCCGATCAGTCTATTTGCTCTGTTACTCAGTTGGGGACTGGCTCATCAATTAAACTTATTGGTGCTGGGTAACGATGTCGCGACTGGGCTTGGCGTCAACACCACTGTCATTCGTCTACTTGCTTGCCTAGCGATTGTTATGTTGACCAGTATCAGTGTCTCCACAGCAGGTCCAATTGGCTTTTTAGGATTATTGGTTCCTCATATGGCACGCAAGCTCGTTGGAAACAACTTCTTCCCTTTGATACCTGCGAGCGCATTTCTTGGCGCATTATTATTGATGCTGTCTGACACCTTGGCTCGCGCTATTGCTTTCCCAAGCGAAACGCCTGTAGGCGTAGTGACAGCCCTAATTGGCACGCCATTTTTCATCCTTATTTCCATAAAAGGCCGCATCAACTCATGAAGCTTTCTTGGCTAATTCTGGTGGTAATTCTGATTGCTGTAGGCATCGTAAGCATGCTCGTCGGTGTCACTCAATTATCATTGCTACAAGTCGTTGATACCCTTTTTCACGGTGGTGACTACGACTTTGTCGTCAACCAATATCGATTCCCGCGCCTATTGCTTGCCATTGGTGTCGGTGCGGGACTTGGTGTATCTGGTGCGCTTGTACAAGGTGTGATCAGAAACCCCCTTGCCTCTCCAGACTTAATTGGGGTGAGTGCTGGCGCTGGTTTCGCAGCCACACTGCTATTGACCATCTATCCCGATGCACCAATTTGGTATCTGCCTTTGGCGGCCATATTTGGTGGTGTCAGTGTAGGACTTGCTTTGGTTATCATTGCACAGGCGGTAAAGCTGCCTCCTGCGCGAATGGCGCTTACTGGTATTGCTATCAGCGCCTTTTTAGCCAGTGGTATCGACTTTCTCTTAGTTGTCCATCCTATCGAGATCAACACCGCCATGATTTGGCTGACAGGAAGTTTATGGGGAAGAGGATGGGAGCAGCTACCTTATATTTGGCTCGGATTGGCCATTTTATTGCCAATTGCCCTATGGTACGCATGGCGACTGGATATCATCGGCCTTGGTGACGAATCCGCCATTGCTCTGGGTGTGCAACTCGAAAAGGTACAGATAGCCGCAATACTCAGCGCCGTCATGCTGGCGAGTCTCAGCGTTTCCATTGCAGGAACGATCAGTTTTGTTGGATTGTTAGCGCCACATTTAGCTCGCATGCTATTTGGACACAATCATAAAGCGCTCGCTATCGGCTCTGCATTGATTGGTGGATTATTGGTGCTAATCGCTGATGCTATTGCTAGAGGTATCTCGCCGCCAATTGAGCTTCCTGCTGGCGTCCTGACTTCCGTCATTGGGGCACCCTACTTCATCTTTCTATTAAAACGACACAAGGGTTGGTAATGCTGTCTGTTAAGAATCTACACGTTGCCTATGGCAATAAAACCATTATCCAAGATCTCAACCTGTCTATCCCAAAGGGCAAAATCACGGCTCTTATTGGGCCTAATGGTTGTGGAAAATCAACCCTGTTGAAAACTCTAGCAAGAATTAATCAGCCGAAGTCAGGCCAAGTGTTTATTGACAACACGCCGCTAACAAAGATCCCAACCAAAGCGCTTGCACAGAGGTTATCAATGTTGCCTCAAACGCATGCTAGCCCAGAAGGTATCTCTATCCGCCGCCTTGTGGAATATGGACGAGCGCCTTACACCTCACATTGGGGAAAACTCAACGAACAGGATAACCTCATCGTCGAACACGCTATGGCTGCCACCAGCATTAGCGAGTTAGCCGAATTGCCCATCGATGCTCTCTCAGGCGGACAGCGTCAACGTGCTTGGATCGCGATGATCATTGCGCAAGACACCGAAATTGTCATGCTAGATGAACCCACCACCTACCTTGATCTATCTCATCAAGTTGAGCTAATGCACACCATGCAAGCCATGAATCAGCAAGGCAAAACAGTGGTTGTCGTTTTACATGATCTCAACCAAGCCTGCCGCTATTGTGACCATTTGGTTGTTCTTAGGGATGGCCAACTAATGACCGAAGGCACGCCTTCAGAGGTGTTTACTCAATCATTGCTCAAGCAAGTGTTCGACCTTGATGCCATGGTGATTGAAGACCCAGTTTCCAATACCCCAATGTGCGTCGCTCGCTAATCATTTCAATGTGTTATACATCAGGTACAACACATTGAAAATTCGGTATTGATAATTATTATCATAAGCACTACCATTGCCGCAAAATTAAAAATCAGTGGTAATTACATCTCATGGCATCATCAACAGGGAACCGAGTTTTATCTCTCTCATTACTCGCACTATCCATTGCTCAAGCCAACGCAGCTGAAACAACAGCATCATCGACAAAAACAGAACAAGACAACGCCGATGAAAACATGGTTGTGACAGCAACACGTTACAGCCAAGACGCAGATAAGATCCCTGGGTCTATCCACGTTATCTCAGAAAAAGAGCTCAAACAGCAAACGGCTGTCGCCGACGACCTAACCAGCGTTATCGCAAACTTGGTACCAGGCATGACCCCGAGTCGTCAAAAACTATCGACGCAAGGTGAAAACCTTCGCGGCCGCACTGCGCTGATTATGGTCGATGGCGTTCCACAAAATAACCCTCTTCGAAATGGTAACCGTAATGGCTATACCGTTGACTCTTCAATGCTAGAACGCGTAGAAGTGGTTCAAGGT
The DNA here is from genome assembly GCF_050337275.1 of Vibrio wakamikoensis. Lineage (NCBI taxonomy): Bacteria > Pseudomonadati > Pseudomonadota > Gammaproteobacteria > Vibrionales > Vibrionaceae > Vibrio > Vibrio wakamikoensis. The sequence goes on from NZ_JAKJST010000019.1 coordinate 151,288, forward strand.
GCGAGTGCGGTGCAAGGCAATGGCGCGACTGGCGGTATCATTAACTATGTGACCAAGAGTGCGAAGCCAGGCGATCACTGGAAACAAACCATAGGCACAAGAGTAACCTCCAACCTTAAAGAAGATGGCACTGGCGGCAAAGTTTACTACAACCTTAGCCAGTACGATGAAGACTATGATCTGTTCATCGGTGGTGCTTGGGAGCAGCAAGGGCTGTATTACGATGGTAATGGCAACCCTATTGGCATGAACTCGATCCAGGGTGAAACCCAAGACTCCAACGCGACCAATTTTCTTGCAAAAGGTGGCTACAACTTTGATGGTGGCAATCAACGCGTCAGCTTTAGTGCCAGCCGATTCAAACTGCAAAGTAACCAAAACTACGTTGCAGTAAAAGGCGATTGGCAAAATGGTGTTCCGGGTACGGTTGTAAAAGGCACGCCAAGTGGCGACCCAACCTCTAACTACGCTGAACTCTACAACTTTGGTTATGATCACTACGACTTCTTAGGCGGTGAGCTTAAATTCCAGGCCTTCTATCAAAACTTTGAAGCTGTCTACGGACAAGCATCTTGGTGGCCAACACCAGACAAACAGTATGACCAAGGCGCTATCGTTTCGACCAAAAAAGGTTTCAAACTAAGCTATGTGAAGCTGGACTTATTGGGTCTTGATGACAGTTGGGTGATTGGGCTTGATGGCCTAGAAGACTCGACTAAGCAGAAACTGACACAATCAAACCGCGATGTGACACCAGATATGATGTACCAGAGTATCGCTCCGTTTATTCAAGGTGACATGCTGGTTACAGATTCATTGCGTCTATCTGGTGGTGTACGTTTTGAAAATACACGTGTGAAAGTCGCTAACGGTCAAACTCTATGGGGCTACGGCAACGGCGGTCATCGTGAGGTGAACATCATCGGTGGAGAACAAACCTTCTCTCAAGCTGTGTTTAACGCGGGCGCGGTCTATGATTTCACACCAAATGTGTCTTCGTTCGTGGGCTTTAGCCAAGGATTCGGCTTACCTGATATTGGCCGAGTACTTCGCGGTAATTGGATCGGCGGCCCTGGTGTTGATGCTCCATCTGGCGGACACCCTATCGATTTCAATACCATGCCGGCAGTTAAACCCGTCGTAACCGACAACTATGAAGTTGGACTAAGTTACAGCAACGATAAGTTCTTCATTAGCGGTAGCACTTACATGTCAATCGCAAAAGATGGCGCTAACCTGAGCCTAAACAAAGGCGGTACCTATGATGTTGTCCGTCAAAGAACCGACATCAAAGGCTATGAGCTAAGCTCCACCTACCACATTTTGCCAACTACTCAGCTTCAAGCGCTATACTCGCATGTCGAAGGTCAGGTAGATACTAACCAAGACGGTCGTGTAGACAGCGATATGGATTTGAAAAACCTATCACCAGATCGCCTGTTGGTCGCAATGAACCACCAGTTTTCGGATAACTGGAATGGCCGAGTACAATACAACCACATGTTCTCGCGCTCAAAAGAGCAGAACGATGCGGGCAGTGCACAGAAATTTGATGGCTATGGCCTGATGGATCTTTCGATGTTCTACAACATGAAACAGTATGGCCGAATCAGTGTCGGTATTGAAAACCTGTTTAATGAGCAGTACATCAACTACTTTAGCCAAATCCGTCACCATAGTGCCTATTACTTCTCAGGTCGCGGTAGGACCTTTAGCTTAGGCTACGAAGTCGACTTCTAATAAAAGACCCTCACCATTGGTGAGGGTCTTTTTCCATAAAAAGCTTAGGCAAGTATTAATTCGACTAAGCGATTCTGCGAGCAACGCTCAAGTTAGCGCTCCAGCTGTTAGCAGTTGTTTCTGTTTGGTTTCCCTACTGTCAGCAATGGTGAGAGACTATCCGATCGTGTGAGACATTCGTCAAACCAATAACTATCTAACATTATTTTTGCATTGATCTTTTATGGTTGCCGCCTACGAAATAGCAGTGGTAGCAAACATGAGAAACGTAATAATGATGATATTGGCGCTGTGCTTGGGCTTTAGCTCAGCCGCCAAAGCGGATACCGGAGTTGGTCTTTTTGTTGGAGACCCATATTGGGGGTTAGACTTCAAGCACAATGATCTTCGCTTTAATGTTAGCCTCGACGACCGTAAGGGCTTTGGCGTCAACAAAACCTTCGGTATTCAAGATACGCCAATCTACCTCTTTGTCGGCGGTCATTATGTTGATAGAAATAGTCGCTATATTGCGGTTACGCCGGGGATTGGAGCTGAGTTTCGCGTTAAACCTGTTGGATTTTATGTAGATGTTACACCGGCAATTTATCTTGATGAATTTGAAATAGAACTTGAGGCAAGGGCCGGCTTTAGAGTGTATTTCTAGAGAACTGGTCTAGCTATAAAGGCGAGTACATAGGCTAAATGCTTGTCATTTAAGAGGCCGTTCGTATCTTATAGAAGAAGACCCAGTCGTATAACAACTGGGTCTTTTTTATGGCTGGTGACACTAGCTCAGCTTATTGCTAATTTGCTAGGAGCTGTGATTTCGTAGCTTCATCCGTAAATGCCGCATTCACACTATTGCGATAGATGTGAATATAGTCGTCTTCGCTCAAGTTGAACTGTTCCATCACTTTTTGTACTTCTTTTGTCATGGTGGTGTTGGAGACGGTTCTGTTATCTGTGTTAATCGTTACTGGAATGCCACGCTGTCTAAAATCTTCAATTGGGTGAACATCCATACTGTCTACCGCTTTGGTCTGAACGTTACTACTTGGGCACGTTTCCAGAGCAACTTGCTTGTCGTAGACTAGATCAAATGCCGCTTGATGAGTCGCGATATGGATACCATGCCCCACTCGCTCCGCACCGAGCATTGTAATCGCATCATATACGTTCTGACCTTCGCCCTGCTCACCAGCATGGATAGTGACATTGAGACCTTTTTCTTTTGCATATTGAGCAAATGGGATGAACTTCTCGCAGAAGCCCAGCTCTTCACCGCCAGCAAGATCAAAAGCAGCCACACCTTTGCCTACATATTGCGAACCAACATCAATGACATGTTTAATTTCATCCGTTGGCATATGACGCAGCAGCGACAAAATGATATTGCCTTTAATACCGTGCACCTTCTCAGCACGCTGCATACCCGCAACGACTGAACCGATGATTTCCTCAACATTCAGACCTTTCTCACGATGTAGAAGTGGACCAAATCGCACTTCCATATACGTTACGTTTTCAAGCGCTGCATCTTCATACACTTCAAAAGCAATACGTTCTAGCGCTTCTTTAGTTTGCATGACAGACAGTGGTAAGTCGAAACGCTTTAGGTACTCAATAAGGTTAGGACAGGTTTCTGGTGCGATCATCATGTCGCGAATAACGTTAACGTCCTTACTAGGCAAATCGATGTTCTGTTGCTCCGCCAACTCGATAATAGTTTCCGGGCGCACACTTCCATCAAGGTGGCAGTGTAGGTCGATTTTTGGCAGTTGTTTATAATTCATCGTTACCTCTCTAGTCGTAATCGTTGGCAGTTATACTGATAAACGTACTACAAAACCACCCTGACGTTCTAAAAAAGTGTGATGCGACTCAATAATATTCGAGTAAACGTTTGCGTATTTGATTGTCATTTATTGACGTAAGTCACAAACAGTTCTATGACACTTCCACCACATTTCACGACACTTCTAGCACAGAGTTCTCCGCAGAGATCCCTTACATTACGCCCCGACAAACAAACACTCTAAAAAATCTTTTAAGGTATCAAAATGAAAAAATCAGTGGTATTTGCAGTTTCCGCACTAATGGCAACTGGCGCGTGGGCGAACTCTACAGAATCAGGTTTCTACATTGGTGGTGGTTACGGTCTAACAGAAAGTAAACTAGAAAACCAAGATGTATCAGCGTTCCCAACCATTGACGGTGAGCGTTCACTACGCGTGTATGGTGGCTACCAATTCAACCGTATCGTTGCTCTGGAAGGTGGTTACACAAACTACGGTGACTTGTCACATCAGAGCTTACAAGGCGTAAAGATCAACCCAACTGCCTTCTCGCTAGCAGCAAACCTTGGTTACAGCTTCGACAATGGTCTACGCCCATTCGCTACACTAGGCCTATCTCGCGTTAACATGGATGTAAAATACAACGGTCAAAAAGAAAGTGATTCAGCAACAGGCTTCCGCTATGGCTTAGGTCTAGAATATGCTCCTCAGATGGTGGAAGGTCTAGCAATGCGTTTAGCTTATGAAGCTGATGCTTTCAATGTCGATATTGGTGACCCAAAAACATACACATTCTCGGTTGGCTCTGTGTACCTTGGCGCTTCTTACAAATTCTAATCAAATAAGCGCTTGTTAACCTGATCGTTAACAAACGAACGCCCAATGCCTCCCCCCGATGTTGGGCGTTTACTTATTCCTGTAAATTGGATTCCTCCATCGGATATAGCCGCTCACTTTTGGGCATCCAAAATTGACAACCATCACGCTTCACTGACGTCGGGTTTCCCCAAGCACTGCAGATAGCCTTGTCATTCTCTTTGTCTCTTTGAAACTGGCGACAGGTTCCACAAACAAATTTCATTTATCATCTCTCCCTAAGTATTAAGCACACTGTAATTAGATACTCACCTAATTGCATTGATGCATCGCAAGATTCATAAAATGTCAGAATTTGCGTATTTTTCATCTAGTGAGAAAGGTATCGATGAATTTTGTTCCCTTTCTTATCTGACAGGAATATAAATTGCGTAGTCCTTATTGATGATAGATAACCAATTATGGGAAACGCACAGCAACCCTCGACTCAGGTCAACGAAAAGCCATTGCAACTGCTCATGCAAGTTGCCGTATCGGATGAGCCCGTCTCTGCCAAAGCATTAAGCCAACAACTTGGTGTCCCTTTAAGTAGTCTGTATCGACATATAAAACTGCTCAAAGAATGGAACCTAATTGAAGAGAGCGCTCACGATAAAACGCTGATTGTTGGTCCAGCCGCTCTATTGCTTATGCACAGCTACCAATCCAGTCCACACAATCTGGAAACGATTGAAAGCATCTTGTTCCGCTTACAAAAACAGACGGGTGAAATGGCAGCCTACATGGTGCCAGTGGGCTACAGAGCTCTCTGTGTTAGCTTACAAGAAAGTGTACAGGCGCTTCGCTGCAGTTATGTTCGTGGTCAAAGCCAGCCCTTACTTCGAGGCGCATCTTCGAAAGTGATGTTGGCGTATTTGCCTGAGGCTCGCCGCGAAAAGATCCTGCGTCACTTTGGCGAAGACGCGAACGCAGAGATATGGCAAAGCGAGTTAGAACAGATCCGTCGTCAAGGCTTTGCTATTAGCACTTCTGAGTTTGATCCTGGCGTAACAGGCATCAGTGCCCCCGTTACCAAAGGTACAAAGCTGATCGGTGCGGTTTCCATTATGGCCCCTGCCCACCGCGTAGAGGCAAACAAGGACAGATTTATTCTACATGTATTACAAGCAGCCAGAGCGCTGCCACCAGAAAGGTAATTCATCATGCTCAGCGTCTTCAAACAGTTATGGAAACGTCGTTATCATCCAGTCCTGGAAAACAAACTGTCTATACTGACCGTCTGTGAAACGATTAAACCTCTTAACAACGCTCAAGTTGAAGACGCTGAATCTTTACTCGATACCGCCTACGATTGGCTGAGTGCGCAACATAATTCTCATTTAATGAGAAATATTGGGCATTTCCCTGTCCTCAAGGTCGCTCATACCAAGCCGCCGTATTTCGAGAATCCAACAACAAGTTTGAATTTCAACGACAAACTGATTGAACAGCTGACTGTCGGTGCAATGCCGCTGGTGATCACCAACTGCCATGAAACTCTGCTCGATGTTCTGCCAAGCCTTATCATTGATCAAGAGGATATGGGCATTATTAATATCAACGCGCATTTACTCATGGATCAGTGTTTGGATTTGACGATGGGTTCTATGCTCCATTTCGCGCTAAACCGCTTTAATGAATGCCGTGCATTTCATGTCGGTATTGATCGCAATCGTTGCGACAGAAAACAGCTTGAGTATGCTGAGGATATGGGTTGTAACTGGCTGCTGGCGGATGAAATGAATTACCGCGGTCGTACTATGGTTAAAGAGCAGCTCGCTCGTTTTATAAGCCACTGCGACAAGTTGGTGTTAACTATCGACCTTCCCTCGATTTCAAAGCACAACTCTAGTAGCGAGAAGCATAAGCTGGACATCAATATGGTACTGCGTGTGCTTCGCCAATGTTTGGCTTCGAACAAGGTGCTTCTGGCGCAGTTAGTGGGATCAGAAGAGCGCCATATTTATTCCAAAGCAACACAGCTTTTGGTGCAAGAGTTGGGACATTTCTGTGAGTAGACCACTTCATTAAATTTGGTTGTTTCATAGATTGCTCTAAGGCAGTATGAGCCGACACCATACTGCCGAGACAAAATAAAGTAATAAAACTAACGCGCCATATAACGAGCCAAAAATAGATCAGCGGTTGACTGAGACAGTTGGGTGATACCTTCTTCAGTTAAAGTCTTACTCAGCCCCATCAGTTGTGGCCAAAAACAGCTACCTTTGATAAGGCTGTGCAACTGAATACTTGCCGTCTCAATATCATCAATAACCATCACTTTATCGGCATGTTGCTGTTCAAGCCATTTGTATAGTGCGGTTTCTTGCTTAGACATTTGCGCAGCTTGCTGCTGAAGCTCTTCCGGGCGATAGAAATAATGACCGAAGGCCACCTTGGCTAAATCAATGTACGACGCTTGGTTTAGAATTCGGATCTCGTGCTCGAGTAGATATTGCAACTGCTGCTCAATTGTTTTCGATTTTAGAGGGCTCAAGTCCACATCTGCCATAGATTGCTTCCACAACTCAGATAGCAGCAAAATCACTAGCTCTTCTTTTGATTCAAAATGATTGTAGACAGTTCGCTTAGACACACCCGCCATTGCTGCCAGCTTATCCATGCTGGTATTTTGCACGCCAAATTCATTAAACGCTTCTTTAGCAGCATTAATGATTGCTTCTCGCTTTAGCTCGCTTCGTGTTTTTTTCTTTTCAATCATTACGTTAACCAGAGGGACGAAAATTTCTTCGATTATTTTACACTAATCAGTTTACTTTTCACCACATAAAAGTAAACTACTCAGTGTAGTTTACTTAAATTAAAAGATGGGCATTAGCCCATGATATGAGTTCAACACGATGAATAAGTCACTATTCGCGACACTAGGAGTTCTATCTATGAGTATTGCCACACTTGCTGCTTGCACTAACACCGAAAAAGACACTGAGCGTTACCCAGACAAGTATGTCAACACAGAAATGGAATACAAATCGAGCTTTGGTGACATCGTTGATGTGATGAAATCCTATTTCACAACCGAACGCGCTGAGCCAACTCCAACTTTTGAGTTACCAGTGCACGCTATTACTGCTGAGCAATTAATAGATGAGCAAAGCGACGTGGTTTATCGCCTTGGGCACTCAAGTGTCGTCATGAAACTTGATGGTCAGTTAGTGATGGCCGATCCCGTGTTTAGTGACCGTGCATCACCCGTGCAATGGGCCGGACCAAAACGTTTCCACCAAACACCGATTACTTTAGAAGCGCTACCGAATATCGATGTCGTGATCATTAGCCATGATCACTACGATCACCTCGATAAAGCGTCAGTAAAAGCTCTCGCCGGCAAAGTTGACCACTTTATCGTGCCGCTAAAAGTAGGTGATTACCTCATCAAATGGGGAGTGCCATCAGAGAAAGTAACCGAACTAGCTTGGTGGGAATCGCATAGCGTAAATGGTGTTGAGTTTACACTCGCGCCAACACAGCATTTTTCTGGTCGTGGTCTAACCGATAGGGATTCAACACTCTGGGGCAGTTGGATCATTGACAGTAAAGAGTCGAAGGTATTCTTTAGCGGTGATTCTGGCTACTTTGGTGGTTTTGCCAAAATTGGCGAAAAATATGGCCCGTTTGACTTTACGATGATCGAAACCGGTGCATACAATGAACTCTGGTCACAGATCCACATGTTCCCAGAGCAAAGCGTGCAAGCACACATAGATGTAAAAGGTAAAATCATGATGCCAATCCACAACAGCACCTTCGATCTTGCTATGCACGATTGGTACGAACCTATGAATAGAGCGCTAGAAATCAGCGAAGAACGTGGCGTGACTATGGTTTCACCAGAAATTGGCCAGCGACTCGACATTGCTAACCCAATGCCAGTCACTAAATGGTGGCAGCAATGAGAAAGCTGCCGATCACCGCTTTATTTCTAAGTCTTGCCAGCCATAGTGTGCTGGCAAGCACAGAAAGCGATGTGCTCTACCTCATCGAGCAGATGAACAGCTCCCCTTGCACCTTTATTCGCAATGGCGATGAACATAACGGCCAAGAAGCAGCGGCACACCTACGCAGAAAGTGGGATTATGCCAAAGACGATGTCACCTCAACTCAAGTGTTTATCGATGAAGTGGCATCGAAAAGCTGGTTTACCGGCAGAGCGTATCAGGTAGTCTGTGATGGACAATCGACGAGCAGTGCGGAGTGGCTAAGCCAGAAACTGCTATCAAAGCCTAACTAATGCTCTGTGAAACACTCATCATCACACACGTTTTCCCCTCTTCATTTACCAGCAAAACCTGATTACCATCACTAACAACGTCCAGCAATTGTGAGACAAATATTGGGCGTTTGAAGCTAAAATGGCACTGGTTCACTCTCTGGTTATTGCCAACTTGTTGACTATTAACACTCAATAGTCTCCCAGCCATATCCATGCCATGAACAATGGGCGCCTTGAATCCAAATAGCTTCGCCATAAAACCACTTAGATGAATCGGATTATAGTCACCCGACACGCTCGCATAGGCTCTAGTGTTCGCTTTTGATGTCTGTAGGTTGGTTTGATGCTGATAGGCAGTTATATCGTCTGCCAACGCTACGCCCCCACGTTTTAGCTTCGAACTTTTAACTGGCATCAAATATCCGCTGCGATAACGTGCCAGCGTTTTTCCATCCAACGAGAACTCTCCAAGTGTCTCAAACCTTTGACCTCTCTCCGTTTTTTCTTTCATTTCAAGCTTTACTGTAAATTGATAGTTCTGCCCTACTTCTAGCTTCTCAATCAGTTCAAACCCAACAAACGTATGCACCAACCCCAATGGACGTATTGGTGTATCAGGATGAACGAAAAGTTGTAGCAATTCACTCTGCGTTGCTACAAACAAATAGGTGGCGGGTACGCTCGAATCATCAAAACCATAGTGTTTGCAATAACAACGAAGCGCATCGGCATTAACCGTAAAGGAAGAATTGAATAGAGTCGCTTTGACGGATGATTGCGACAGTACTCCATGTTTTGGTCTTTTTAATAGTGCTTTAAGCAATAGTGAACGATATCGAACGCTGTTAGAGGCGACAATGTGCATTATCTTTTTCCTAGCAAAACCTTAGCTGTAGTTTACTGTCACACCAGTAAATAGCACAAGGCGTACCCCTTGCGTTTACCTACGGCGATCCAAGCTTCTATGGCCGAGTCGGTTTTGAGCGCATTACAAAGTCAAATCAACGAGTTTGCAGTGCGCTTCGAGCCCCCTTAAGGTAAGTTATCTACGAATTTAAATAGACCTTCCCCACACTTCGAGTTCCTGGAAGTTATTCCAGGCAACCAATTTTTCATTAGCTGAGTCGTTATTGCCATTGCAGACCAAGCGTAAGTACTTTGCTTGCTGACTACCAAGCGAAATGTCAACATACGCGGTGGTATCGCCTGGAGATTGATACTGCTGCAATAGGGTATAGTTGGTACCGTCACTGCTTACCAAGATATCAAAGAAATATTGTCGTACGTCTCCTTTTGCCTGCGATACTCGCAATGTTTCCAAACTTGAGAGTGATGAAAGCTCCACATCAAATGTGACCCCATAGCCCTTCGCTGTCCATTTGGTAGTAAGGTCACCATCAATGGCCATTTGGGGCGTATGGTCAACTCGAGTCTTTGACGCGCTAACAGAAACAATTGGAAGCGGTTGGCTCGCGACGACATCACTGCCTAAGAAGCCAAGATAGCGGCTAGAAAATGCATTATCGTTGTCGGGAGACAATGAGGGAAAAATATAGTCTACCCCGGTGTCAGACAACCCAAACCAGCGACACAAAGTAGCGGCATACTGCTCTGACGAGGTCGTCGGGATAAATTTATTTCCAATTGCATCGGAGCCGTCTTTCACAAATTCAGGATAGCGACCATAAGCTTTCCCTCCAAGAATGGAACCTCCTACGACCAAATGATTACTTCCCCAACCATGATCTGTTCCGCGATTGCCGTTGTTTTCGATTGTCCTGCCAAAGTCAGACATCGTAAATGTCACAACATTGTTCTCTAATCCATCTGACTGCAGTGACGCATAAAATGCGGAAACAGCATCGTCAATTGAAGCCAACAGATTGTCATGTTTGCCTCTTTGATTACTGTGATTGTCGAAACAGCCGAGCGATACAAAATAGATTTGTCTCGACTGGTTTAAACCGCTACTTGCCTGAATCAGCCTTTTAACCATTTTGAATTGAGAGCCCAGATAACTTGAAGGAATTGATGGATCTTCCGGGTACTGATCCAACAAATCACCTAACGTAGATTGAAAGTCATAGATCTCCTGAAAGCGTTGTAAATAAGCTTTACCAAATGGTGACGCTGTGTTGTCCGCCAGGTACTTAGTCAGATTATTGTTGACTGAATTCACAGCAAGAGATGACATGGCCCGAATACCCGATGTACTCACTCTCAGATCTTGTGTTCCTTGGCCGTTCATCAACTCATTTCCACCAAACGATAGGTTGGGTGATACCGTCTCCGCACCGGATGCTAGAATGTCCATCATCATCCCAGCCCAACCATAAGGATGATACTGGCTTGTCTCCCACCCTCGCTGCCACGCAAGTTGCTGCTTGTTATGAGCACCTAGGTTAGGCGATTTTTTTACAGTTGAATAATTTGCCTTTGTCGTTGGTTCAATCAGCGTGCCAACATTAACAACACTTGTGGCAAGTTTGTCTTCAAATAGCTGAGCTATTTTCGGCATTGACCCATTTAAGATAAGCGGCTGCTGGGCGTCATCAGCAACAAAACCGTTACTCGCTAGTTCATGTGGCCAAAGTTGTATATCTGGCCTAGCAGCCTGATAATTGAGGAGATTATTTCCAGACTGCGGGACTATCATATTAAATGAGTCATTGCCTCCATATAGAAACAAACATACCAACGCTTTGTAATCTGAATTTTCATTCGCCAATGCAGACGAAGGGAGTGAAAGAGATAATGGAATAGAAGTCGCTGCCGTACTATAAACACCACTTTTTAGAAAGTTCCTTCTCGATATTTTCATAACCCATTACTCCTCTACCATAAAGTGGTGCGAAACAAAGGAAAAATACAACATTGCCGATATTGCATAAGGCTTATTGTTATTACTTTTTGCATTCCATAGCCCTTCAAACCTCGGCGCTATATCTGGGGGAATATCACCATCAAAAAAGCGATTTGCAATTAGTGATATCAATTGAGGATAATCGCTTGCGACGCTAACAAAATCAGACACATCCGGATAGAGTTCGGCAGAACTATTTGAACTCGTTTTGTAGCCATTTTCAGTAACTAGCTTCCAAGCGATATTGCTCATTTTTACCGTTTGATTCCAATCTATAATTTCTAGCTCGGGTGCAAAAAGGCCTAATTCCCCTAGTTCACCAGAAGGTATAAAGTCTGGGGAATAGAAGTTAAACACCGACGGAGATCCTAGGGGGTATTGCCCAAAGCTTTCCTGGTAAAGCATGGCATTTGGGGTAACATCGGCTCCACCTCCAGGTCGACAGTCCAAAGCACGATATAGGTAAGTCATCGCCAATATCGGCTCTCTTAGTTTGGCACGATATAGCGAGGATTCATTTAATACGACATCATCCAGCAATATTGCTTTAATCACTTGCCCAAGGTTTCCGCCTGTCTGTTTAAAGACTCTTGCTACCCGCTGAACATAGGCCGGCTCGGGATTAGAGGTGACAAATCGCTTAATCAACAGAGTTGAAATATTAGGAGCGGTACAGGGGTGGTTAACTTATAAATTCAATACACTATCTAGCTCTTGCTCAGCACTTACTCCCGCGGGAAACTCCTGACCTAATATCGATTTGGCATCGCTATCATGATACACATCATTGGCTACCATCGGTTCAGACATACTACCATTCGACATAAACCAACCAGTAAACACTCGAGCCATATTTTCAACATCCGCGTCATCATAGTTCGCTATTGGATTGCCATCTGGAGCAACAGCAAGCGTGCCATCTTCATTCACTTTGTTAAGACCTATTGTGAATAGCTGCATGAGCTCGCGTGCATAATTTTGGTCTGGATTGACGCCGGTTTCAGAGGTGGGCAAGTTTCCAACCATGGTAAGGAAGTGCCCCATAATGGGCGAGCGGGTTATGTGATAAAGAAGTGTTTTGTAATCTTCAAATGCATATTGACTCAACAAATCGTAGTAGTGTGCCAGCTCCAGTGGATAAGGCGCCAACTGGGCATCTCGGTCACCAACAACCAATATTTGACTCAGAGCAAACGCCATTCGTTGCCGGAGCTGAGCATCGTCCCAAAGAGCCAAATCAAACCAGGCACACACTCGCATCTCTTGTGTAACAGAGCTCTCTCCACGTTGTTGCTGTTGATATAGCGTTTGTTCTACGTGTGGAGCACATTGAGTGCCGATTTGTTCATCCAACCAAGCATTACGATCATTAGTAGATATAAATTCCTCAATATCTCCTTTCTTAATTCCCATTGTACTGGCGTCGAGAAACTTAGACGCCTGTTTATATGATAAACCATCCATAGCGTGTTCCTTATTGTGCTAACTGACATTTATAAACTTAGTTTTTATGATTTACTTTTCAAACTAAAAAACAGATTTAAGTAAAAACCATTAAAAAACAAAGACACATAAGGACTACAAGGAAAAGTAACAGCGACTTATATATATCAAATAACAAACAATCCATTTTGGTTGATATATAGAACCTTAAAAATCAGAACAATTAATTTATTAATAAAGATAACAACACGGAATGCAATAATTTCAATAGTAACTGTTATATTGATAATAAAGCTATTAATGAACCAAATAAAAAGCGCCCAACTAAGTTGAGCGCTTCACTATTATAACAACAAGAGCCTATTCCACATCATTAAGCTGAATCACCAGCTTACCGAAGTTTTTACCTTCTAGCAGACCAATGAACGAATCCACTGTCAGATCCATCCCTTTCACTAGGTGCTCTTTGTATTGCATCTTGCCTTCCATTAGCCACTGACTCATTTGCGCGGCAAACTCGTCATAGCGGTGGGCGTAGTCGTCAAAGATAATGAAACCTTGCATCTTAATACGTTTGACTAGCAAAGTTGCCACCAACGCCGACATGCGATCTGGTCCTTCTGGCAAGCTGGTTGCGTTGTACTGGGAGATAAGTCCACACACTGGGATACGTGCTCCAGTGTTAAGCAGTGGCATTACCGCATCAAATACCTTGCCGCCGACGTTTTCAAAATAAACATCGATGCCTTGGTCACACGCGTTAGCTAGTTGAGCGGAAAAGTCATCCGCTTTGTGGTCAAGACAAACATCAAAGCCCAATACTTCTACCGCGTGGCGACATTTCTCTTCTCCGCCTGCAACGCCGACTACTTTACAGCCTTTAAGCTTCGCGATTTGACCCACGGTTGCGCCTACAGGTCCTGTTGCTGCAGCCACGACAACGGTATCACCCGCTTTTGGTGCGCCAATATCTAAAAGACCCATGTAAGCGGTAAAGCCAGGCATACCCATGATACCCAGAGCGTATGATGCATTCATCGGCGTTTTACCGAGTTTAACTAGGCCTTCACCGTTTGAGATCCCGTAGTCTTGCCAACCCGTGTAAGCGAGTACCCATTCGCCTTCTTCAAACTGAGCATGGTTAGATTGCTCTACACGACATACGGTCGCACCCACCATAACTTCATCGATCGCTACCGGTTCTGCGTACGATTCGCTATCGCTCATTCGGCCACGCATGTAAGGGTCCAATGAAAGATAGATAGCCTTGAGTAGCATTTCGCCTTCCTGAGGCTGTGGAATATCAACTTGCTCTAGGCGAAAGTTTTCTTGTGTCGGTGCGCCGATAGGGCGAGAGGCTAAAACAATTCTTCTGTTGTTCTGTGACATAGGGATTCCCTTTTTTAATATTAGACCAGTCGTCTAGTAATCATTTCTAAAAAAACCTGCTTCCTGTTGCTTTAGCATAGCCAGAATTTAAGCAGGTGTTTTTGTTTATCGCTTAAGCAGTGACTGTGTCGCTACCAGAGCTAATTCAAGTTGTTGCGTATTTTGGCTGAGCTTACTTACTAAACTCGCCCCGAGCCATTGCTGATAGACAATGCTCGCGGTGCTGAGGCTATCTTGTTTGGTAATAGAGCCATCAGCAATACCTCGTTCAATGGAGTCAGCAATACTGCTCACGATCTGCTGCGCACCGAGGTGCAACGCTGCGCGCATTGGTTCTGATAAATCTGAGACTTCCGCGCCCAGTTTTACCACCAAGCATTTATGAGCGTTACATCGGCCATTTTCTACATCCAGCCAGCGTGCAAAATAACCCATTAAACGCTCATAGCCACTTAGCTGCTTATCAGACAAAAAGTCGTTCAATCGCTCTAAGTAGCCTTCAAAGTAATTGGCAATCAATACTTCTCCAAAGTGCTCCTTGGATTTGAAGTAGTGATAAAATGAGCCTTTGGGCACATCCGCTGTCTTGAGAAGTTCAGACAGTCCAACCGCCGTAAAGCCTTTTGATAAAATCAGTTCGTACCCGACATCCAAAATATGTTGGCGGGTTTCATTGGTCTTTGCATTCATGGCAGGCATCATGACACACAAATAGACCAGTCGTCTAGTTCCTTTTCAAACTCCGTTTTCATCTTTGAAAAACAAGCTAGCAGATATCCTCACCCGCTAGCTCAATTAAAATAGCGCTTAGCTCACCTGACTACGTATGGTTTCAACATCTTGCTGATGCTGCTGCGCCTTTGCCTCCATGCTTTGCAGTTCGGTAGCGATATTGTGGCTATTTTCCAATAGTCGATTGGTATCGCGCGCCAAACTGTCGATGTCTTGAATTGCCGTCGCTATCGACTCGGTTCTTGCTGTCGCATCATGCATGTGCTTGCCGACGGTTTTAACTACATCAGCGATGGTGTCCATCTGTTCAAACAAAGCACTGACGCTGGTTCGAGAGTTATCGAGCGACTGCTGGGTACTTTTCGCCAGATTGCGTACTTCATCGGCCACCACCGCAAAACCGCGACCGTACTCACCAGCCCTCGCAGCTTCGATACTGGCATTTAGAGCGAGCAAGTTGGTTTGTTCTGCAATCTTATCAATGATCGACAACACACTTCGCAGACTCTCCGCTTCTTTTTCTACGGAACTGATATTTTGCTGCAGAGCAAAGACCTCACTTTCCAATGAGCGGACCGTACCACTAAACTGATTGGTATCAGCAGACAACGCAGATGAGTTATTACCTATATGATCAATGTAGCTGATTGAGTTCTGAGTAAGTTCACTGGATTTGTGGGCGACACTCATGGCTTCAATGGAGTCAGTTAGTGATCGATCTTGAATACGCATCATCAGCTCATTTGAACGCAACTTAAGTTGAGAAAAGTAGTTGGCATAAGATGCATAGTCAGCCACAAATTTACCATGAGCTTGTTCTAAACCTTCTCCACGTCGACTAAAGAAGATAGCACTCAATGTCTCATTAATATTGACGCCAAAAAGCTCGCCAAAGGTAGAGAAACCCGCCACTGGTAGTTCGGAAAAATTACTTAGTTTATTCAGTTCTTGGCTGTTATTTAATCGTCTTAAGATGCAATCAAATAAAATACCGCCAACCAATTTGTCTTCATTAACCAACTGACGAACAAAGTCTCTATCTGTTTGCTCGACAAATGGCGTTTTACGCATTAAGTGCAGCTCTGTTCCTAAAGGCGTATCACAATAGAAATACACTTTGCCTTCAGAAATATTAATACTCGCTACCGAGCGAACAAAATATTCGCCTTTCACTTTCACCGCAAAGGTATAACCTGTTAACCGTTGCTCTACTTGTTCTAAACTACAACGAAAATGACTCGCTAATTCATCAAGAAAGCTCTTTATCTCCATCGTTGATGGCGACAACACACCTTTGACATAACGAAGTGATGGGTTGGCATCGCCAATGAGCCAAGATCGTCCTGCCGGTTCAAAGTTTTGCGTTTTAAACAGCTGAAATTGATAGGCAGAATTGAGTTTGATAAAACACAACAGCGCATGCTGATGACGTACTGATGTGCCATCATGAAACGGTGCACTATCAAAATTCAAACTTCCCGCCGAGGTACCGCCAACAAACGGAACCGGAAACCTACCCGATTGATAGACCGCTTCCATCAGCCAGTTTTCACTGTTTGTTAATCCATTGACCAGTGTCATAGAAAAGCAGTCTGTTGGATCTAGCGAGAAAGCCAGCCTTATGTTTTCCAATTGTTTTTCAATCTCATGAACACGACTTGAGGGCTGAATTTGGCTCATACCGCTCTGAATATCCTCACAAGGAAGTGGCACAGTGTGAGTATCAACATCACTGATGAGTTCTCGAGAGAAAACCTGCAACACCATGGTTTGGGTTTGGCCGGTCGCGAGATAGAGATTGTCATGGGTGGAAGAAAGCTCGCCTGCGGTAGAGGTCAATATCAACGGTCCATCGACTACCCTGCTTAGCAAACGATGAATATGATTGAGATCGTGACCATGCGGCACAAATCCAATTCCCAATGCTGGCTTGCTTCCGTCAAACAATAGTTCTGATGATTCAAACGATGACAGTGAAGCCACATCAAGATTAATGACCTTTACCACTTCTTCATTCATCGATTGACGAGCATCTATGTTTTTTTTTCTAAACTTGAACAACATTCCATTCCCTAAAATACAGCGTAGCAAACAGGCCACAGATCATATTAATATTTTTGATATTAAGGTAGCAAACACATAAGACAAGTAGTTTATAAAAGTAATTTTTTTACCGTATGGATTAGTTTTCTTACTATTAATAAACATATCATTCTATATATTTATCGTTGAAATAGACTTAATGGTTTTTAATTTGCGACAGTAACTTAACCAAAATTAATTACCGTACGCTTACTAGGACGATATTTAATCATTTTTTAATATTTGAGCACTATTTGTTATCAAAAACCCGTTTCTAACATCAAAACAATCACTCTCAAGCATGAGATCAAGTTGACTTATTGGGCTTGAACGTTGCTTTTAGTCGCCATGATTGGCATAGTCGCAAGATAAAACGGACGTCACCTCAAAGGATAAGATCATGATTACATTACTCAGTCGTTGGGCGGTCGTTGCGCTCGGCGTGATGGCATTGGCTGCATGTACTGAAGTTGGCAGCGAAGCATGGTGCCAAGATATGCAGGAAAAACCGAAAGGCGATTGGACTGCAAACGAAGCTAGCGACTACGCTAAGCACTGTATTTTCAAATAGGCTTTTGCGAGGCATGTCCAACTAGTAGTTTGATATGCCTCACTTTTCTCACTCTTCAATCATAACTTTCTCGCATTTTTTCCTTCATAACTCGATCGTTCCTACATTTTTTACTACCAACCACGCGCGGGCTATCTTTTTAGGCTAGGAGCACTAAAACCGACCGCTATGATGCGATAGCATTAACCTTTATGAACGTCATGTCATAGAGGCTAGTTATGAAGCTCAACAATATAAGTATAAAAACCAAACTCCAGTTCCTTGTCATCCTCTCCGCATTTCTAATGCTCTCATTAGGTATTTTTAATGTTTACCTTCAGCAAAGTCAGCAACTTGCTGAACGCGAAAATAAACTCAGGGCTCAGGTAGATGCAGCCGTATCTCTTGTCAATTACTACCGCAATCAACCTACTCTCAGTCAAGAACAAGCACAGACCGCCGCCAAACAAGCAATCAATGCTATACGTTATGATAAGAGCAATTATTTTTGGATTACCAACAGTCAAAACAAACTGCTGCTGCATCCTCTCAGAACCAAATCTATCGGCAATGATATGAGCAATATCGTCGATGGCGCTGGCAAGCATCACTGGCGTGAAATGTCCTCGATTGCCAATACACAAAGTGCGGGGTTTCTCGACTACACTTGGTTATCTCCACAGGGCGAGCTCAAAGACAAAATCTCGTATGTCGCGCACATCCCTCAGTGGGATTGGATCGTAGGGTCTGGGCTGTTTGTTTCTGATATTAAAGAAGACTTCATCACGCAGGTGATTAAGCAAATAGCATTTACATTAGGCTGTGTCTTAATACTGATGATTGCGAGCTTTGTTATCGGCAACAACATCGTTAACCCGATACAGCGACTGTTAAGCGATCTTAAACGCATGGCCAATGGCGATTTAACGGCGGATCTGTCTCAAGTCCGCAAAGATGAAATTGGGCAGTTAAGTCATGGCCTAAGTGATATGCAAAGCACGATACGCGATACGCTATCAGCGGCAACACTCACGGCCAACACGGCGAGTCGTCTTTCAGAAAGTATTGCATCGACAAGTGAAGAGACGGCACAAAGCTTAGACTCGCAAAATGCTCAGCTCGAACAGCTCTCTACCGCGATGAATGAAATGTCTGCCACCATCAATGATGTCGCAAACAATGCGGAGCAAAGTGCTGAGAAAACCAGTGGTGCAGCCCAACACGCAACCACCAGCAGTGCGAGCATGGACTCCACTCTTGAAGAAGTATCCGCTATATCCATCGCTATTGAACAAAGCACACATTTGATGGCGGATTTAAAGCTAGGTGTCGACAACATTGGTGATGTTGTGGAGGTTATACAAGAAGTCTCGGAACAAACTAACCTATTGGCACTTAACGCCGCTATTGAAGCCGCAAGAGCGGGCGAACAAGGCCGTGGATTTGCCGTCGTCGCGGACGAAGTGCGTAGTTTGGCAAGTCGAACGCAACAATCTACCAATCAAGTGCAAACCACCATCAATGAGCTTCTGGAAAAAACCGGAGAAGTGGTAGGTGTGATGGAGCAAAATAACGCTAGCATCAGTGCGAGCGTGTCGGCGGCAAGTGATACCAAGACTACCTTAGAATCCATGGTTGATGACCTCAATGGGGCGAATGACATGGTCGCGCAGATAGCCGCAGCCGCTGAGCAACAAAGTATGGTCTCTAACGAAATGAGTGAAAATGTCACCACCATTCACTTATCCGCACGAGAGATCAATCAAGCCAGTAATCAGCTTGCCTCGCAGACACAAGAGATGGCTGTAGCTGCCGAAGAGCTAAAACAGCAGCTGACCTATTTTAGACTCGCCTAATTATTTTAGACTCGCGTAAACCTATCTGTGACCCAGAAAGTGAACGAGTTTGAACGACAGAAAAATGCCGACCTCTAAAATTAGAGGCCGGCATCGTAACTCGCTACTTAAAGTACATTCGCCGCTTGGGAAACTTCCATAAGATAAACAGTCCCCAAAGGGTGAAAAACGCTTCGGTGATCAAGTAGATCTGCATGGTATCATTGGGCTGCGTTTCAGCGATGATGCCCATTGTACGAGTCACCGCCATCAACCCCGCCAGCAAAGTGGCCGAAATGACAGAGAGTTTTAGAGTCTCTTGTTTTAGCACCAAAAGCACAAGTGTGATCCCCACAGCGGCCATCATACCGCCGTAGGTTGCTCTCACGTCAATGGCCGCCGAATAGGAAAACAGCGCACTGTCTGTCACCCTTTCAAACAAGGTACTCGGAGAAAGGGAAAACAGAACGCCGTAACCAAAAAATACCAGTGCCGTTATCCAAACCATCAATTTTGCTTGAAACATAAAGGTTCTGCGTATCGCGTGTCATAGCAAAAGTGTAAGCCAGAACCGTCACTTATGTGTAACTTTGACAGCGTAATTAGAAGCGAAGCCTCAAATTCTTAACTATGAAACTCCAACATACCTTCTGTTAAGATGAAATCGATGATCGTATCGAGACCTTTGCTCTCCTTAAGGTTGGTAAACACAAACGGCTTGGTTGGTCGCATACGCTGTGTATCTTGCTCCATAACCTCTAATGACGCACCCACATAAGGAGCAAGGTCTATCTTGTTAATAACCAGCAAGTCAGAACGAGTAATACCAGGGCCACCTTTACGGGGGATCTTCTCCCCTTCGGCTACATCAATCACATAGATAGTAAGATCCGCAAGCTCTGGGCTAAAAGTCGCACTTAGGTTATCGCCGCCACTTTCAACAAACACCACATCGAGATTTTTGTGGCGTTTAGCCAGCTCTTCAACCGCAGCCAAGTTCATAGAGGCATCTTCACGAATCGCCGTATGTGGGCAGCCACCGGTCTCAACGCCTATGATGCGATCCGGCTCAAGCGCTTCTGCTCTTGTAAGGATTTTTGCATCCTCTTGGGTGTAAATATCGTTAGTAACTACCGCGATATGGAGCTTGTCTCGAATCGCTTTACACAACACCTCAAGCAGAGCGGTTTTACCAGAGCCTACTGGGCCACCAATACCAATGCGTAATGGCTGTTTATAACTGTCCGTTGTATTTGTCATGATTCTATTTCTTCCTTTGTTTTTTCACTCTTAGCCCCTTAGCGTTGAAGAGACAGCTCATCATCTACTGCCTCGTCATTAAGCTAAGAGCGGAATAGTCTTGTGTACTGTGTTTCGTGAAGGCTACTAGCAATGGACACCGAAGGTGTGAAACTGCCAATCATCCAATCTTCCGTCTGCTGTTCCATCTCTAATGCTTTTGAAAACTGATCCGAGAGATGAATTAACGCCAACTGCCCATCGGTTTGCCCTAGCGGCACCAGCTTTACACCGGCCATCACCAAATTCTCAGCCCAGCTCCACAGATACCCTTTCTTCAACTCGTTGACATTAATTTGCCAATGCACAGCAGCCACACATAGACCGAGCAGCTGATTGGGCAGATAGTCATCAAGCTCAATACCATCGACTCGAATGTCTAAGCGGCCCAGTAGCGTGTTGAGTGCAAGACCACGCTGCTTTTCCTCAGCGCGTAACTCTTTCGTTTCTCGACTACTAAAAAGCCGCTCACAGAGATCGTGGATTGTCGCCGTGTCACACGTTTGAATCGCTCGATACAGCCGGTCAATTATCGGCAGCTCCAACGTGGCAACACTGCTAAACAACATGTTCGCCAGCCACTCTTCCATCGAAGCGCGGTTTTTCACCCAACCCGCCTCAACCGCCCATTCAAGTCCTTGGGAGTAGGTAAAACCACCAATAGGAAGAGAAGGGCTAATAAGTTGAAATAGCCGATAGCTAGACACATCGTTGTTGGTAGTGGGCTCTAGGGCACTATCAAGAGCGGTATTGGCTCGTGATGTCATAGGCTAAGCTGCCAGTAGAAACAGTGAGCTTGCTGCCGCAACACCAACCGACATCCAACGAGATGCTACTCGGCTGCCAATTTGTGTGCCTAGAAGCATTAGTGTCGAGGCGCCAACGGCCATACCCATCGAAAACTGACCTAGCGTGCCTTCAGCTTCAACGCCGTGCGCGTAACCATGAAAGAACATCATTCCAATACAAAGTCCGACCGCGAGTTTTACCATTTTCTGCGACGCGCTAAATGCATGCCAGATAGCTGCGCTAACCACAAATAGAGACGCAACGATCGCCGTTTCAACCCCACTTACAAGACCAAATGTACTGCCTACAAGCAGTCCCAACATTAGAGTGATAAGGGCGCCAGCAACCAAACCAATTTTCTGCGCTGTTGTTGCGCTCAGACAGCCTACTAAAAGGCCAAAAGCGAGCAACATGATTAGGTGGTCCACGCCAGTCACTGGGTGCAATAAGCCGCTAGAAAACGCTGTAGATTCATGACCTGGGTGAGCCAGAGCCGTCATAGGCGCCAATACAAGAGAGCCAAGTGTTGCGAGTTTGAGGAATGTTGTTTTCATTGAAATTTCCTTTTCATTTTGTTTTTTTAGTAATTTGACGTTTTGATGTCGTCTTAATTTTGCGGCAGCGAATTAATGATGATGGTGATGGCCACCACTCTTGCCACCATAGGCACCGCCTTCTGGCTCAAAAGGTGCTATTTCTGAGGTGACTGTTGCACCGAGTCCCTCAACCATCTCATCCAATACATGGTCATGCTGATAGCGAACCCAGCCGAACTCGACTTGAAGGGGCACATGACGGTTACCTAGGTGATAGGCAACGCGCGTCAACAGATGCAGATCGCTGCAATAGACGGAAGATACTTGCTCTGGCGCGGCTTTCACTTCAATCACTAACCCACATTTACTTTTGAGCTGCTCTCCGCCTCGTAAGATGTGCCCCCTTGGTAAAAACAGTCCTGCATCGCGCCCATCATCAAGCATGACCTTAAGGCGGCTTTTAATGCGGCTATCGATTGGCAAACTTAAAAATGCGTGAGGCTGTGGCGCTAACTCTTTGGTTATTTCTATTAATTCAATCACTATGTTGTCCTCAAAAACTTTCTATACCTTCACTAAAACAAGAAGTAACGCTGAGCCATTGGCAGCACTTCTGCAGGTTCACACACCAGCAACTCTCCGTCCGCACGGACTTGATAAGTTTGAGAGTCCACCTCAATGTTGGGCTGCCAATCATTGAGCTTCATATCCGCTTTGCTGATAGTTCGACACTGCTTGGCGACACCAATCAAACTGCCCAGACCAAGCTGAGAAGCGATATCTGCGTCCGCGGCTGCTTGCGATACGAACAACATTGATGTGTTTTGCGATGCCTTGCCATAGCTGCCAAACATGGAGCGGTAATGCACAGGCTGTGGTGTGGGGATCGATGCATTGGGATCGCCCATTGGCGCCATCGCGATCATGCCACCTTTCAGCACAACACTCGGTTTTACGCCAAAGAAAGCGGGTTTCCAGAGCACTAAATCGGCCAACTTCCCGACTTCAATCGAGCCGACTTCATGTGCCATGCCATGAGTAATCGCTGGGTTGATGGTGTACTTGGCGACATAACGCTTGAGACGGAAATTATCGCTATAGCTAGAGTCCTGTTTGAGGCTACCGCGCTGCACTTTCATCTTGTGGGCGGTTTGCCAAGTGCGGGTAATTACCTCTCCAACACGCCCCATCGCTTGCGAGTCAGAGGCAATCATGGAAAACGCGCCTAGGTCATGAAGGATGTCTTCTGCGGCGATGGTTTCGCGTCTAATACGTGACTCAGCAAAAGCCACATCTTCTGCAATCGATGGTGA
Organism: Vibrio wakamikoensis; assembly: GCF_050337275.1. Taxonomy (NCBI): domain Bacteria; kingdom Pseudomonadati; phylum Pseudomonadota; class Gammaproteobacteria; order Vibrionales; family Vibrionaceae; genus Vibrio; species Vibrio wakamikoensis. The sequence continues at coordinate 174,726 of NZ_JAKJST010000019.1, forward strand.
TAAGTGGTGGCACACCATCAACATGTCGAGATGTTCATCGACTGTGTTAACCGTGTATGGCCTCGTTGGGTTCGTAGAGGATGGCAGCACATTCGATTCACCAGCCGCTTTGATAATATCTGGAGCATGACCCCCGCCTGCACCTTCGGTGTGGTAGGTGTGAATGACGCGGTCGCCAATAGCGCCCAGTGTCGATTCAACAAAACCAGATTCGTTGAGCGTATCGGTATGAATCGCGACCTGCACATCCATTTCATCAGCAACGGTTAAACAGGTATCAATGGAAGCCGGTGTCGTACCCCAATCTTCATGCAGTTTGAGACCCACCGCACCTGCCGCTATCTGTTCACGCAATGCCTCGGGTTGGCTGGCATTACCTTTACCGAGCAAACCAAAGTTCATGGGAAATTGATCCAAAGATTCAAGCATGCGGTGCATGTTCCAAGGACCCGGTGTACACGTTGTCGCATTGGTGCCCGTATTTGGTCCCGTGCCACCACCAATCATCGTTGTGACGCCAGATGCCAACGCTTCTTCAATTTGTTGCGGGCAAATAAAGTGAATGTGGGAGTCAATGCCACCAGCGGTCAGTATTGAACCTTCACCCGCTAACACTTCGGTACCGGGACCAACAATGATATCAACACCCGGTTGTATGTCCGGGTTTCCCGCTTTGCCTAGTGCTTGAATACGCCCATTTTTTACTGCGACGTCTGCTTTAATAATGCCCCAGTAATCAAGAATCAATGCGTTGGTAATAACAAGGTCTGGTGTTTCCGCGCTTGGACGCTGACTTTGTCCCATCCCGTCACGAATGACCTTACCACCACCAAATTTAACTTCGTCACCATAAACGGTCAGATCTTTCTCAACTTCTAACCAAAGTTCTGTATCGGCCAAGCGAACTCGATCCCCTACCGTGGGACCAAACATCTCGGCGTATGCCTGTCTGGATATCTTCGCCATTTTTCTTCCTTGTTGTTTTTAATTTGGCGTTTTGTTTGCAAAGCGACATTACCTACCGCAATGCTTGCCTAACGTCAGTACCGGATGTTAAAGCGTTCCCATAACCTTGCCTTGGAAGCCGTAGACTTCGCGTTTACCTGCAAACGCCACCAGTTCCACGGTGCGAGACTGTCCCGGTTCAAAACGTGTGGCGGTACCTGCTGGAATGTTCAAACGGAATCCGCGAGTGAGTTCTCGGTCAAAGTTCAAGGCGTTATTGACCTCGAAGAAGTGGTAATGCGATCCAATTTGCACTGGGCGATCACCGAGATTTTCTACCTTCACAGACACTGTTTCCCTACCAACATTGAGTTCAATATCGCCTTTGGCGGTTTCAACCTGCCCTGGTACAAAGCCTGTGTATTGTTTTGAAGAACCTGCCATGTCACCTCCTAATTCTGTTAAACGCGTTTTTAAACATCAGTTTCTTAAACAATAGGTTCATGGACAGTCACCAATTTGGTGCCGTCGGGAAAGGTGGCTTCAACTTGAACATCGGGGATCATAGAGGGCACGCCGTCCATGACATCTTCGGTGGTAAGCAATGTGCGGCCAAAATCCATGAGTTCCGAAACGGTCTTGCCTTCTCTAGCACCCTCTAAAATGGCGCTAGAGATCAAAGCAACGGATTCTGGGTAATTCAGTTTTAAGCCTTTGTCTTTACGCTGCTTGGCGAGCATGCCAGCGCAAAAGATCAGAAGTTTGTCCTTCTCTCTTGGGGTCAATTCCATTGATAAGCCTTATTGTCAATTCTATTTGTTAGTTCAGGTTGCCCAAATCCTAGGTGGGTAAGGACATTCGCCGGTCCAATGCTCTCTCGCCGCCTGCCAAACTTGTTGGAAGCAATCTAAGATCACTTCGCTCCAGTTACCTAACGCACGAATTACAAGCAAATTTTCTAACTGGCTCGCAGCGATAACCACTGCACCTTTTTTGTTGTCTTGCTGCATGTTAATGAGCAAGCTCTGTACCAACTGGCAAAAATCATCGTCATCAATTGAAATATACAAGGTTCCCATCATTTGGTAGCCAAGTAGTCCTTTATTTTTCAGAAGGTTATCTTGCCCTCTAACATTCAACCCTTCTGTCAAAAGTCGCTTTCCATCAAGGTAAATCTCTGTTTTCCCTACCAAATGCCCAGAGCTAAATCCCTCATTTAGTGCAGGACGACCAAAACAGTGCATCTCCCAGCCCAAAAATTGTGCACCGGTTTCTAAATGCACCTCGGTATCCATACGTACATGAGCATCCGGGAAAAAGATGTTTTCTTGAGGCAGCCATTCAAGCCGAGAGTCCTTCTCAACCTTAAGGATCTGACGCTGTTTGGCGTACTTGGTCTCTGAGCGATAGAACTTGGTGGCACCGGGCGTCGTAATAAGCACCTGCGCTCCACGCTCTGCTATCGCCTTGATCTGTAATGTATCACCGCCAACCACGCCACCCGGTGGATGGAGTAGATAGGTATGACATGGACTCCCCTCGGGATAGAGCGGCCGCTGAATGGCGAGCGGCCCTTTTTGTGAACGGTGCTTAAGCACTGTTTTGTCACCTCGGTTAACAAAACCAAGATCGAGTGTCGCTTTCCAGCCAAACTCGGTTTGTGCATCAATAACCTGTCCAAGGCCTAGATGCGGCTCAACATGTGTTTGTGCAGCTGCCGTCATACCGTCAAATACTCCTTAATTAATCCATCATTCAGTGCCGACATTTCCCCTTCAGCGACTTGGCGACCTCGGTCGAGAATGCAGAATTGATCGCCCACTTTTCTCGCAAAGGGAAGTTTCTGCTCCACCAATAACACCGTCAGACCCAGCTTCTCATTGAGCATTCGAATGATGTCACCTATTTCCTGAACAATGTTTGGCTGAATGCCTTCGGTTGGCTCATCGAGAATCAACAGTTTCGGGTTCACCACCAGCGCACGGCCAATCGCCAATTGCTGCTGCTGACCACCCGATAAATCACCGCCACGGCGATGAAGCATCTCTTTTAGTACAGGGAACAGGTCGAAAATAAACTCTGGGATCTTACGGTCGCCCTTATCACGAATCGGAAGACCCACTTCTAGATTCTCCTGCACCGTTAGCATTGGGAAAATCTGCCTGCCTTGAGGCACATAGCCGATGCCCATTCGTGGGCGTGACTCAGCATCGTGCTTCAACAAGGACTCACCATGGAGCTGAATCTCGCCACTCTTGACTTTTACCAACCCCATAATGCACTGAAGTAGTGTGGTTTTACCGACACCATTACGTCCCATAAGCACGGTACATTTACCTTCAGGAATCGACATATCAAGATCCCACAAGGTGTGGCTTTCACCATAAAACTGATTAAGTGATTGAATCTGTAACATGCTATTCCCCTAGATAAACCTGTTTAACTTCCGGATGAGACTGAACCTGATCCATGGTTCCCTCAGCCAGTACATGACCTTGGTGTAGCACCGTCACATGGCTTGCGATAGAACGAACAAAGTCCATGTCGTGCTCAACCACCACCACTGAATGTTTACCGGCGAGCGAGTTAAGCAGCTCTGAAGTTCTGTCCATTTCTTGGTGCGTCATCCCTGCCACCGGCTCATCGACCAGTAATAGCTTGGGGTTTTGCATCAGTAGCATGCCGATCTCAAGCCACTGCTTTTGTCCGTGAGAAAGGTTCCCTGCATTTAGAGTGGCGTTGTCTTTTAAGTGGATAAGCTCAAGTACCGATTCCAACTTGTCTTGCTGCTCACCAGACAGAGAAGCGGTGTAAGTTCCCCACACACCACGAACGCCCGACATGGCAAGCTCTAAGTTCTGCCAAACCGTCAGACATTCAATCACAGTCGGTTTTTGAAACTTGCGGCCAACCCCTGCGTTGGCAATGTCAGATTCATTCATCTTAAGCAAGTTGATGTTTGAACCGAGCCAAACCTCGCCCGTGTCGGGTTTGGTTTTTCCGGTAATGATGTCCATCATAGTGGTTTTGCCTGCGCCATTAGGCCCAATGATGCAGCGCAGTTCCCCTTCCTTGATATAGAGGTTTAAGTCATTAATCGCTTTAAAGCCATCAAAGCTCTTGTTCACACCTTCTACATACAAAAGAATATTGTGGCGAGTGTCGACAAGCGGGTGTTGCTCAGGCTTTAAAAATGAGAACACTTCATCGCGTTTGGTGATCTCTTGTACCGAGGTTTTGAACTGCTGGGCTCTGTGTAACGTCGTCATACTGTTACCTCCTTGTCAGACTCCTGAGCGGGCGTAGATCGCTTCTTCATTAAAGCTATTTTGTCTGAAATAAAACCAATCAAACCTTTCGGGAAGTACATGGTCGACAAAACGAACAGCCCCCCGAGGGCAAAGAGCCACACTTCAGGAAACTCAACTGTAAACCAGCTCTTGGCGTAGTTGATAACCAGCGCACCGACAATGGCTCCAAACAAAGTGGCTCGACCACCAAGCGCCACCCACACGACTATTTCAATAGAGTTGAGTGGAGCAAATTCACCTGGGTTGATGATGCCAACTTGAGGAACATAAAGCGCACCCGCGATACCAGCGATGACCGCTGATAGGACGAATATCCATAGCTTGATGCCATCGACGTCATACCCCATGAAGCGCGTTCTCGACTCCGTATCGCGGATTGCCATAGAAACGCGCCCAAGGCGACTACCGATCACTGTTCGGCAAACAATGTAGCTGACAACGAGTGCAATCCCCGTTACCACGAACAGAGCAATTTTGGTGGAATCCTGCTGCAGACTAAACCCTAGGATATCTTTGAAATCGGTCAGGCCATTATTGCCGCCAAAACCCATTTCATTGCGGAAAAACGCCAACATCAAAGCATAGGTCAGAGCCTGAGTCATAATGGAGAGATAAACCCCAGAAACGCGAGAACGAAACGCCAGATAACCGAACACGTACGCCAATGCCCCGGGCACAAGCACAACCATCAGGCAAGCAAACCAAAACTGGTCAAAACCGTGCCAAAACCAAGGAAGTTCTTGCCAATTTAGGAACACCATAAAGTCAGGCAATATCGGGTTGCCATACACTCCCCTATCGCCAATCTGGCGCATCAAGTACATCCCCATGGCATAACCACCAAGCGCAAAGAAGGCGCCATGCCCTAAACTGAGGATCCCGAGATAACCCCAAACCAAATCGACCGCCAAAGCCAGCATGGCATAGCTCAGATACTTGCCCATCAGTGAAATAGTAAACGTCTCAACGTGAAGCGGATGACCCGATGGCAATAGTGTGTTCGCTAGCGGAATAAAAATAACGGCGGCTAAGATAGCTAAGATTGTCAGCTGTCCACCTTTATCACCACGCATTGCCGCGAGTACAAACGACTTAGACGCAGAGCCTGTCGGCTGTCCAGAAGATTGAATTGTTGATTGCATATGTTTTCCTTAACCTTCTGCCGCACGACCACGTTGTGGGAAGAGTCCACGAGGGCGTTTTTGAATGAACAAGATGATGAATACCAATACCAAGATCTTGGCAAGAACGGCACCTGCCCATGGTTCAAGGATCTTGTTAAATAGGCCAAGGCTCAGTCCCGCAACTAAGGTTCCCCATAGATTTCCAACACCACCAAACACCACCACCATGAAGGAGTCTATGATGTAGGCTTGTCCCATGTTAGGCCCTACGTTGGTAAGCTGAGATAACGCCACACCGGCGACACCCGCAACACCCGAGCCCAGTCCAAACGTCATGGCATCGACTCGCTCTGAGCGAATACCCATCGCTCGTGCCATTGCTCTGTTTTGAGACACTGCGCGAACCTGAAGGCCGAGCGGTGTTTTCTTTAACACCATCACCAAGCCCACAAACACCATGATGCAGAACAGAATGATGTATAAGCGGTTATAAGTCAGAGACAACATTGGGTTGATATTCAAAGCACCAGACATCCAGTCTGGCGTGCTCACAGAACGGTTAAGAGGAGAGAAAATAGAACGAACCGCTTGCTGCAAGATCAAGCTGATACCAAATGTTGCCAGTAAGGTTTCTAAAGGTCGGCCATAGAGGTGACGGATAACACTGCGCTCTATCGCAATACCGACCAAACCAGAGACAACAAACGCCATCGGAATTGAAAGGATAAGCGCCATACCGATACTGTTTGGCATAAGCTGCTGCATCACATACGTGGTGTACGCGCCAATCATAATAAGCTCGCCATGAGCCATGTTGATAACGCCCATCACACCAAAGGTAATGGCAAGACCGATGCCTGCCAGTACTAATACTGAACCTAGACTCAAACCAAAAAAGACGGTTTCGACACCTGAGTAGAACTTCTGACTCTGCTGATAGCTATCAAGCGCACGCTCGGCCGCAGCAACGACAAGCTCGTCTTTTTCTTTGTCGATAACCTGGTTCAAGGTCTGCAAGACAACCGATTGTTTGTAACCAGATAGGGTTTCTATCGCAGTGATTTTGTCTGTGTTCGTGTCCCCTGTTAGCGATTGGTCAATCGCCAGTGCCAAGTTAAGAATGTTGAGCACATCAGCATCGTGCTCAATCTCCTTTCTTTGCTTCAGCTTCGCCATAACGGCGTCATCCGTTTTGCCTAAAAAGGCGGTTACCGCACTTAACCGAATCGAAGGTTCGGAGTTCGACAAACCAAGCGATGCGATTTCTAGGCGAATCATGCCGCGTAATTTGTTGTTTACTCGAACTTTCTTAAACTGACGAGAGGATTCGATGGCCAACGTCGTATCATCCCAAGCGCTTTTTGCAGTGGGAGACTTTTTGATGTTGTCTGAAATGTACAAAGCCTGAAACTGCTCACTCTTTTTGTCTTTGACATAATAGAGGTCACCTTCAAGCCAAGCGGTTAATACCGATTTTGCGACTGCTGAAGATTCATTCTCAACAATCCAAGTCATTGCTGACTCTTTTAGAGGGTTGTTTTTTCCGATGAGTGCTTGGGCAAACGTCTCCCTGTCACTTACGCTAGCCAACGCGAAGTGCGTACTCAAAACAAAGAACACCACGACTTTCAATATGTGAATTATGGTTCTCATGAAATGCGTCCTTTTGGCTGCCAGAGCCTGACGTGAACTCCAGCGAAATAAAAAGGTACCTCAGCCCTTTAAGGAAGGAACGGGAGAGGTACCGAATATCGAGGATTTATTGCGCGCTACCTGAACACTTGCCTGTCTCTACGTTGAATGCGCCACATGAGAATGGCTTCGCCCAGCTAGAGTAAAGCTTCGCTGATTCGGGTAGGTAGTTAGACCATGCGTCACCTGCTACTAGACCAGTGGTTTCCCAAACAACGTCAAACTGACCGTCATCTTGGATTTCACCGATTAGAACCGGTTTTGTGATGTGGTGGTTTGGTAGCATGGTTGAGTAGCCACCTGATAGGTTTGGTACCGACACGCCGATCAATGCGTCCTGTACTTTTTCAGCATCTGTCGTACCTGCGTTCGTCACCGCTTGTGTCCACATATTGAAGCCAATGTAGTGTGCTTCCATCGGATCGTTGGTGACACGTTTTTCGCTTGCAATGAACTTCTGCCACGTTTCAACGAACTCTTCATTCGCATCAGTATCCACGCTCATGAAATAGTTCCATGCCGCTAAGTGACCCACCAACGCGGAAGTATCCATACCTGATAGTTCTTCTTCACCAACCGAGAATGCCACAACAGGGATGTCTTCAGATGAGACGCCTTGTGCTCCTAGCTCTTTGTAAAATGGTACGTTTGCGTCACCGTTGATGGTTGATACAACGGCAGTTTTCTTGCCTTCAGAACCAAATTTCTTGATGTCAGAAACAATCGACTGCCAGTCAGAATGACCAAACGGCGTGTAGCTAATCATGATGTCTGATTCGCTCACCCCTTTCGATTTCAGGTAAGACTCTAAGATCTTGTTGGTCGTGCGCGGATAAACGTAATCCGTACCAGCTAACACCCAACGTTCTACTTCCAATTCATCCGTTAGGTAGTCAACCGCAGGAACTGCTTGTTGGTTTGGCGCAGCGCCGGTGTAAAACACATTCTTCGATGACTCTTCACCCTCATACTGCACTGGGTAGAAAAGAATACTGTTTAACTCTTCAAACACAGGAAGCATCGATTTGCGAGATACGGACGTCCAACCACCGAATACCACATCAACCTTCTCCTTCTCAATCAGCTCACGTGCTTTCTCGGCAAATAGAGGCCAGTTTGACGCAGGGTCTACCACAACAGCTTCAAGCTTTTTGCCCAATAGGCCGCCTTTCTTATTTTGCTCTTCCACCAACATCAAAATGGTGTCTTTCAGTGTCGTCTCACTGATTGCCATCGTACCTGACAGTGAGTGTAGAACGCCGACTTTGATCGTTTCTTCTTCAGCCACAGCCATGCCTGATGCAAAAGCCAGTGACGCACCCATCGCTGCAAGCTTTAATTTGAACGTCATGTTCATGTTGGATATCTCCTTGTTATGAATAGTTATTCAAATCTATTACTTCAAGAAGAGTGCCAATTTGGACAACATTGTTAATAGCGACATAACGTTATGAAAATATTCTAGTTTTATTTTTTGTGCACAATTTGGATACGGTTAGTTCAATTTGGTGCGCTGCATATTGGTGCAATTACAGTTTAAATTTCACCAGATTAGAGAAATCACTCGCATAAGCACCAATTTAATGCAATCGAGTTAATAACTTGGCACTCTTATGAGCGCAAGACACCGGAAGTTATGCGAGGTAACTCTCACTATATAAAGAGTAATTCGTTGCATATTGTGATCAAAATCAGTAGCTTGAAAATTAAGCAACCAGGGAGAACGCTATGGAGCCACCGTCGTATCGCTACTTTGTTAAAAATGTCCTACTACTAGGGATTCCAATTGCACTGCAAAGCTTGTTGATGAGCAGTTTAGGTTTTGTCGACAGTTTAATGATCAGTCAATTAGGTACAGAGGAAGTCGCGGCGGCGGGCATTGGCGCTAGAATATTTTGGGTTTCTATTGTCTTGGTTTGGGGACTGGGCTCCGGTATGGGAATCTTGTTAGCCCAATACTGGGGGGCTAACGATGAACAAGGCCTGAAGCGCTATCTTGCGCTGGGGACAGGCGTCACTCAAGGTCTCGCGTTTTTCTGTTTCGCGATGTGCGTTTTCACTCCAACATTACTACCGAGCTTATTTAACCCAAGTGAGACCGTATTGGCACTCGCCAGTGACTACGTGCAATTGCTTGGTATTGCCGTGTGTCTATCTGGGTTTGGTATCGCTGCCGACACTGCGCTGCGCTCAATAGGACAGACCCGCACAAACCTATACGTGTCGATATTAGAAGTCGCCCTCAATGTGGCTTTGAATTACATTCTGATCTTCGGCCACTTAGGTTTGCCCGCTATGGGACTCATTGGAGCAGGGATCGGCAGCGTTATCGCACGTTCAATACGTCTAATCGTGGTCCTGGTTATCATTTATCGCTACTTTCCTGTGTTGGCACTGCGCTGGCAAAACGTGGTTGAGGCCTGTGAGCGCAACATGGTGAGTAAATTTGTCACCATCACATATCCAATCATGGTCGGTACAGTGATTTGGTGCGCAGGGATCTTCACATTCAACATTATTCTTGGTCGTATGGGACAAACCGAACTCGCAACGTTGGCGGTAATCACGCCACTTGAATCCGTTGGTCTTGCCTTAGGTCTCGGCTTATCTAATGCCACCGGCATCATTATTGGCAACAGCTTGGGCGCGAATCAATTTAAGCACAGTACACAATATGCCAGATGGGCGCTTCAATCAGCCTTTATTGTGGGAGCGTTACTTGGGGGCATTTTATTAGTCGCGCAAAGTGCCCTTTTATCTCTCTATGGCGCGTTATCTGATGACGTCACTGAGCTCATGATTATGAGCTTCCCTGTTATGGCGCTAAGCATCATGTTACGAACCATCAACATCACTTTAATCGTTGGTGTACTGAGAAGTGGTGGGGACAGTAAATTTTGTATGAACATGGACTTTGTTTGCCAATGGATGTGGGCAGTTCCTGTAACTGCTATGGGTGCTATCGTGTTTGAATTGCCTTTTACTACTGTACTGCTTTTGATGACATCGGAAGAAATTATTAAGGTGCTGCCAGCGGCATGGCGAGTCTACAGTGATAAATGGGTGAACAATTTAACAGAAAACACAGAGCGCTCGGCAGCCTAACCGAGCGCCGTTTTAAGTCGAAGCTGCTAGCCAATTTCAAATGACGTCACACCGTAAGTTCTCTCTAAGGAAAGTGCCGGTGGTTGTTTGGTGTACATTCGTGCGGTTTCGAAACAAGGCGTCATATTATGCGAGCTTGCCAGGGTAACGGCAGGCTCGTTCACTTCTGGCACATCTAAAAAGACAGGTTTCCCAGCCTCTACACTAGAGACCAACGCTGCATACAGCTCATTGGCAATATGTTCACTATCTGCAAACAGTGGTGCGATTTTATAGCCCGTATGACAATCTCTGATCACCCCAGCACCAAGCACCTTACCCTCTTTCACATAGACCAGAGACGTACACTGCATTTGACTAAACCAAGCATGGTTAAATTCCCTTCTAGCCACTGGGAAGAAACCATTTAGATAATCTTCAACCTGATAAAAGTCGACACTGGTTGCTTTGACTATCGCGTTACTATCAAAAGTAAGCTGGGCACTGCGCCCCTCATAACGAATATTTCGATGAGACAACACAAATCCGGATCGCTTGTAGTTTTCTTGTTGATCCACAACACCATCCAAAGCGACATTGCAGCCCTCTAAATAAGCCATTCCTTGATTCCATATTTGGATGCCGTAGCCCTGTCCACGATACTTAGGTTTGACGATGTAAAAACCCAAAAAACCAAAGGTCGCGTCATACTTTACAACCGAGATGCAACCAATGGGCTCCCCATCAAGTTCCCCAACCCAAAAACCGTTGGGATCCGCAGAGTGATAGTGCTGTGCATCGTTTAATCCAGGGTTCCATCCCTCTTGCGCTGCCCACTCAACCGCGACGGAAACTTCATCTAACGTCATGGTTCTAATACGAAATCCTTTCATAAACTTTCCCTACATATTCTTCAACACCGTTTGCTAGTAAACTAGTGGCCTAAAAACCGATAAACAAGATTAGATTTGGGCTTGCACTGTTCTCATGCTAGTTTTTGTGAGTCACTACCAAAAAGAAGCAACAACATGAATCCTTTTCCCAATTGGCTTCAAGGCCAAGTCATAAAAGATACAATCACTAACCCTAATATTCAGGTCGGCGATCACTCCTACTATTCAGGTTTTTATCACGGAAAAAACTTCGAAGAGTGTGCCGTGCGCTATCTGCTTGGCGATCCACCGACTCGAGAAGTATGGGAAAGCGGTCTCTATCCAAATATCGATAAGCTCTACATTGGTAAGTTTTGCTCTATCGCATCAGGGGCGACCTTTATGATGGCTGGCAACCAAGGGCACCGAATAGACTGGATCTCGACGTTTCCTTTTTCGAGTGAGACCTTTGGCGACAAAGTTCAAGATGGCTTTCTGCCCTCCGGAGACACTGTTATCGGCAACGATGTCTGGATTGGTTCTGAAGCGATGATAATGCCCGGGGTAACAATTGGCGACGGAGCGATTATTGGTGCACGTTCGGTGATCACCAAAGACGTCGCGCCTTACACTGTGGTGGTCGGTCATAATACCGTCATTAAAAAGCGCTTTACCGATCAAGAAATCCATAAGCTTTCACAAATGAAATGGTGGGATTGGCCTCTAGCATCGTTGAAAGTGGCTATGGATATCATGTGCAGTCCTGATATCAATGCCCTGTTTGAGTTTTACCAAAGTAGCGATGCGCTCACAGGTGGCAAGTTAAGTAATTCACCCCACAAATAGTTACAGAGCAACCCATTTAGCCCCCATCAAATCACGACTCGTTCATGACAAAGTACTAACCCACAAACACCCACGAAACGGAACAATGGCTCAAAGTTTTCAATTGAGCCATTTATGACTTACAAATCTTTGTTTTCCACACTCGTTATCTGCACCGTGCTTGGAACCAGCCCTGCCTTTGCAGACCCTTGGCACAAGTTTATCGACAAACCTTGGAAAGAACATAAACACAAACATAAAAAGAAAGAAGTGCATGTCGTTCATCACTATCCAAAACACCGCCTACCTAAAGATGCCATTTTATTGGCCATCGCAGGCGTAACATACGCGCTCATCGATGGACATTATTACGAGCAGAGAAAAGAGAAATATGTGTTTGTCGAAAAGCCGCCAAAGCGTCGCTATCGACCGGGTAAAGTGATTAGACAGCTTCCCGAAGGGGCAACGGCAGTCAATAAACGTGGCCAACAGTACTTTGTATCGAGAGGGAATTGGTTCTTGTCCATCGGAAATGGCAAATATGTGGTGGTAGAACCGTAGAAAAGTTAGAAGCGGTTTAGGCGATACTCACATGTGCTGCTTTAGCGAGTATCGCTCCTTTCAAATCCTTGAAAAGCTGGTTACATCACCCAAGTTAGGCTTAGTAACAAAATCACAGCTGAAGTAGCAAGGTACATTGCAACGATAGTTGCAATTTCAGCCGCAGTAGACGTAGACGACTTAGATGCGCTCTCTACTTTGTTTGATTTTTCAGTGTCCAATGTTGATAGAAGTGCTGAGTTCATTGTTCTCACCCTTGTGTAATAACATTTCAAAAGACAGCACGAATTCTACTCATTTTGTGAGCAAGGTCAAATATTTTCAGTAAGTTAGTTACGAAATTTTATATTGGTTTCGGATTAGTTTTATTTATCCAAATGCAGTGTCTAAGAATAGGCTTGCTCAGCAGCTTTTATAAATCCTTGCTGCGCATTTGCCATAATAGGGTTGCCATGTGCAGGCAATAGCACGCTGTAATCAAGTCTTGCTTTCTCCATCAACTCATCTTTTTCGGGTTTCGCAAGATCTAGCCAACCTGGACCAAAATTGCTCGGCGCAATAAAACCCATTCGCTTCATCATGATTTTGGCAAACCAGTTAAAGTACTTATCAGGCTTAGGCCAGTTCTGCATGCTGTCTCCCGCCAGCAATATGCCGCCTTCTCGCTCCAGCAATATCAAGCCTTCTTTAGGATGACTGGTTGCAAACTCATGATAAGAAGCACCTTTAATCGGAAGTTCACTGCCAGGCTTTAATATCCGATCTGCTCGGTAATATTCTTCCTTAGAAGACTTAGCGAAGCCACGTACATACGGAGCCTCTACAGACCAAAGCGTGGCTTTAAACGTCTCTTTGTAAAAGGGGTCATCAAAACCATGGAATGCAGCTAGACGCACCACATGAGTGACATCACCAAGTTCATCTAGTTGTGCGATACCTTTTTCGTTCAATCGCACAGAGTTCACCAAAATCAGCTCACCACCCTGCTTAATCACCATCATATTGCGACTAAACGTCATTTTGAACGGACCATATTTAGGATGAGGCGCTTTCATCTCCACCGAGCCTGTCACCATATAGATGTCATTGATGATGTGATGCAGTTCGCCATGAGGCAGTGGTTCTGGGTAGATCATAGCCGCTCCTATGCATGAAGGTTGCTGATTTTGATGGTTTCTATTTACATCATGCTTGAGTCTAGACGGACTATGTAGTTGTAGCCATTATCAGAGGGAAATCGCCTATACTTTAAAGACAACAAGCGCATCAAATCCTTGAATAGGAGGATGGTATGAAACGTTTGTGGCTTCTACTTATCACACTAACCCTGTTTGCTGGTCAGGCGCTAGCAAACACCGTTTGGATTTTACCTGTCAACGGGGCGATTGGACCGGCAAACAGTGACTATCTATCACGTGAAATAGAACTGGCTCATACGCAGGGTGTAAGTCTTATTATCCTGAAAATGGACACCCCAGGCGGTTTGGACAGTGCCATGCGAGATATTGTCCACGCCATTACTGCTTCCAATATCCCTATCGCGACTTGGGTTGGACCTGCTGGGTCACGTGCAGCCAGTGCTGGCACGTATATTTTGCTCGCCAGCCATATTGCTGCGATGGCCGAAGGCACCAACCTTGGCGCCGCCACTCCCGTTGCTTTGGGAGGGAGTAAGTCACCAACATCTCCGGCAGGAGAAGGTGATGATAAAGAACCTGTCAACGACGATAACAACTCACAGCAAGTTCCCGCTAAAACCGCATCAGAGAAAAAGGTCATTAATGATGCGAAAGCCTATATTAAAGGTCTTGCTAGGCTCCATGGTCGAAATGCTGAGTGGGCTCAAAAAGCGGTAACCGAAGCTGCCAGTCTCGATGCCACTGACGCGTTAGAACTCAATGTCATTGATTACTTGGTCAATTCCCCTGAAGAGTTGATCAACGCCATCAATGGGAAAACCATCACTGTCGCCAACCAAAATGTGACACCGTCAATTGAAGTTCCCATTTTTGTTGAACGCATACCTGATTGGCGCGCAGAGATGCTGGCCGTTATCACTAATCCCAACGTCGCCTATATCTTAATGCTGATTGGTATCTATGGTCTTCTTCTTGAGTTCTATAACCCTGGTATTGGACTTCCTGGCGTGCTTGGTGGTATTTGCTTGTTGCTTGCCATGTACGCACTGCAAATGATGCCTGTGAATTACGCAGGACTTGCTCTTTTGTTGCTTGGAATCGCACTCATGGTGGCGGAAGCATTTAGCCCAAGCTTCGGCATCCTAGGGCTTGGTGGGCTCGTTGCCTTCGTGCTGGGCTCGATTTTTCTTATGGATAGTGAGCTGCCCAATTTTCAGGTAGCGCTTCCACTCATCATCGGTATAGGCATATTTTCATTGGCGCTCATTCTCCTGGTCGTGGGTTTGTTGCTTCGCATTCGTCGCAAGCACATCACCACGGGTACAGAAACTTTTCCAGGTAAGGTCGCAGTCGTCAGCGATGACTTTGTCGATGGGCATGGGCGAGTTCAATTAAATGGTGCACTTTGGAGCGCAACAACCGATGACAGCGCCAATCCTTTGCGCGGAGACAAAGTCACAATCGTCGATATTCAAGGACTAAAGCTTAAAATCACATCCCATCACCGCCCACACAATTAGGAGGCGCGTATGTTAAGTTACACATTTGGAGTCATTGCCGTTTTATTGATTGCACTGGCGACACAAATTTTCAAAGTACTGCGCGAATATGAGCGTGGCGTAGTGTTCTTTCTTGGTCGATTTCAAGAGGTAAAAGGGCCTGGCCTGATTATCTTGATTCCCTTTATTCAGCAAATGGTGCGTGTCGATTTAAGAACGGTGGTTCTTGATGTGCCGACGCAAGACTTAATTACCCGCGACAATGTATCAGTGCGCGTCAATGCCGTAGTCTATTTCCGCGTCGTTGATCCGCAAATGGCGATCAACAACATCGAAAGTTACAGCGATGCCACTAGCCAACTATCACAAACGACCCTACGCTCTGTGCTAGGTCAACATGAACTGGATGAACTGTTGTCAGAAAGAGAACGTCTTAACAAAGATCTGCAAGCCATACTCGATCAGCAAACCGATGACTGGGGCATAAAAATCGCGACTGTTGAAGTGAAACATGTCGACCTAAACGAAAGCATGGTCAGAGCCTTAGCAAGGCAAGCAGAAGCCGAACGTAACCGCCGAGCGAAAATCATTCATGCAACTGGTGAGCTCGAGGCATCGAATAAATTGAAAGAGGCTGCTGAGATCCTAAATCAAGCTCCGAACGCACTGCAACTTAGGTACATGCAAACACTCACCGAAATAACCAATGACAAGACCTCCACTATTGTATTTCCACTACCAATCAACTTAGCGGAAGCGGTATCAGACATCGCTCAAGCAATCCAAAAAGACAAGCCTGGCGATAGCTGAGCTCAGTACACCGCATAAAAAAATCCCCCCCTTGGAGAAGTCCAAGGGGGGGATTTTCAATGCTCTAAATAGTGTTCGAAACGTTTTTACGCTTCTGTGGCTTCTGGCATCTCTGCTTTATCTAGCAAAATGTTCTTCACCGGGTTGGCATAGCTATCCAGCAAATATTGGTGTGCGCCCTCTGGCAACACATCAAACTTCTCTTTTAGCGTTGTGCGCGTTGCTTCAGTAATGGTGTCATCTTCCAAACCAGCAGCCAACTTGTTAATTGGGAACAAAGTGTAGTTTGCATGGATTTGGCGGTCGATCTCTTGCGCCAATGCGTCTGGCGTTTCAAAGTCTTGCTCAATCACATCACCAAACACCACGTTTACGCGGTCTTTGCGGCCAACAATGCCTTGCACGATGCTTTCGATATCTTCAAACTCACCTTTTTGATAGTTGCCATGCGTCGCTTTTTCATAAAGTTCTTTTGCTTTAGCAATATCACAAGGGTCGTTTTCGTAAGAGACCGACACTGGGACAATTTTTAACGAACGAATGTACTCTGCGAATGCCACTTTTTGCTTGCGACCTTCAACATGGAACATCTTAAGAATCGCAGGGTCAGTGAAATCGTTGCCATCTTTTGCACGACCTTCTTTCTGAGCAATCCAGATTGAGTTTCCAGTATCCAGTGAGTGCTTAATGTACGAAGACAACGTGCCCAAAGCTCTCATCATCTCACGTGGGCCTTTAAGCGAGCGCTTAACGATAAAGCTCTTGTTGAGGCGCATAAGCTCAGTCGCACAGGGCTTTTTAAGTAAGTTATCACCAATAGCAATACGCACGGTTCTGTGGTTGTTTTGGTGTAGGCCGTAGTTAACAAGCGCCGGATCCATCGCGATATCACGGTGATTCGACACAAATAGGTAAGAGGTATTTTTATCTAGCTTATCAAGACCTTGATAAGTCACACCTTGTGTTGTTGCGTTTAGTGTTTGCTCTAGATACTTTTTCACTTCTAGCTGGATCGCTTCTACGCTATCAAGCTTAGCCCACTTGAATTTTAGGTACACTTTAACCAATGGGCTCATCAGCGCTTTAAACCAAGGCGCATGATTAGAAAAACGGTGCTGCAAAATAGCATCAATAAATTCAGCGTCGTTGATCAGTCGATCAATCGCGGCTGGGATTTCGTCATCATTGTAAGGACGAATGTCAATATACGGATCTGTCTGTGTTGTCATGTTTGTTACATCAAATTAAAAGCTGCCATATTCTACGCCCTGTGACTAAAGACCGCAGCCCTATTACGTCTATTTTTGTTAAGGTCAGACCACAGTTTTAGCATCTTGTTCACTAACAACCCCATAAAAGTGTGATCTTTAGTTGGCATTCCCCCCTTCAGGGGGTAACCTACGCGCAGATCCACAGCTTAAGACCACCATGAATCACGCAATCGACTTTCAATCAAACAGTTACGACTTTGTCACCATCACCGCACGTAAAAAAACGCTGCATAACCAGCTAATTCGTGTCGAGGAAGGTCAAGTGATAGTCAGACTGGGTAAAAACGAATATCTATACCAAGCAGGCGAACTCTTTTGGCTGCCGTTTGACTGCCTAACAAGCTTGACAATACTACCGCATACCAAGCTTAGTACGGTGAAGTTTTCAATTCGTTTGCGCGATAAGTTTCCGGGAAAAGCCGGCCATATCAAAACCACACCACTAACGAGTGCGATTCTAGATAGACTCACCACCGCATCAAGTGACGTGATTAAAAACGATCTGCTGCAAGTCCTACGCCATGAAGTTGCTGCGATGTCACCTGCACTCACTCTAGACAGCACCAGTGAAAACATCTCGCGCTGGACACCGGGTTCAAATACCGTATCTGGTGAATTGGCATTAGTGCTTCTTGTTCGTGAAGCTCGCAAGCTTAAACTGTCTGGTAAAAAACCAGAGGCGATTTGTGAGCAGTTGTTCGCTGGTAATCAAGCACAGTTCCAGCAGCTTACCCAAAACCTGCTGGGTACTGAACTTTAAGTGACACCCTTTCGGGTAAATGTTCTCCCCACATGCAACAAAGCGAGCCAAGGCTCGCTTTGTTATTATTCTGCTTAGCTCTATTTAATGAGTGAAAGTGACCCAAACGCTCTAAAATGGCACTTCAACTTGCATCATCATGTCGCCTTGGTAATCCTGGTGCCAACGATAATCAAGACGCAATCTAGGCTCTTTGCCTTTTTCGCCAAATCCAACACCAAAGTGCAGTCCCTGCGCCATTAACCACTCTTGCATCGACATTTCATCTTTATGACGAGCAATTTCATCGGGTGCCCAGAGACCAATACCAACAAAGCTATTGTCGATGTTTCCGGTTAACACAGGTTCAGATTCTTGAGTTAACAACCATTGATCCCAGTAGGAGTCTTGCAAAGAGTTGGTTGGGGTTTCAGGTTCAATAAGACCACCAAGTGTCACAACTTGGTTGCCGATGTAGCTAAACGGCTTGGTGATTAGCGAGCAAAAAGACTCTTCCTCCGTCGCTTTAATAACGACAGACTTACTCGAATTACTCTCACAAAATGCATACGCAAGAGGGCTACTGACGGCCACTGCTAAAGCAATACAAATCCATGTTGCTTTCATTTTTTATAAATTATCCATTTTAGTTATATGGTCAATATAGCTTATGGGCGACCAAATGTTTAGCGACACTTACTGTTGTTAAGTGATCTACATTCAAACCTTGGGACAAACTGTAACGGATAGTAGTAGAGCGAACTTTCACTTTCTCGGGACAGGCTAGTAATGACCAACGTTCAACGATTTGCTGAGCGTTATAAAATTTTTCGAAGCTAAATAGGTTGTCAGGCCCCAGCACAAAAGTCAGCTCGGCATCTGGGTAACGCTGTTCAAGGGCTTCTAGCACTGCAAATGTGGTCACTGAGCTATTGGGTTGGTATAGATGCTCTTCGATATCTGAGCGCTCGACATTACTCTGGGCTAGATCGTCTATAAACATATCAACCAGTTGGCAGCGAATGCTGTAATCCAACATACTTTTGCCCCAAGCGTGAGAGATACTCGGCACTAGCAGTACCTTGTCAAAATGGCTCAGTGATTGAATCACGCTCTTATGGCCAAGGCTCGGTGGGTTAAAGGCGCTGCCAAATATCGCTATTTTTGTCATATGTATCTCAATAAATCGTATCTATGCATAGATTGGCCACCACTGTAACTTTTTTTCAGCGATGTTCGTAGGTATCATACAAGAAATCATTTTTGCTTGCAGGAAAAGGGATCCCACATGGAACAACTTATTCGAGACGAGATGCGCGTGCTTCCGTCTATCGACCCACAATTTGAAATTGAACGCCGTGTTGCATTTATTAAGAGTAAATTGCAGCAGTCTGGATGCAAATCCATCGTTCTCGGTATCAGTGGGGGTGTGGACTCAACAACTTGTGGCCGTTTGGCACAATTGGCAGTTAACGAGCTTAACCAAGCGAGCGACAGCAACGACTACCAATTCATCGCAGTGCGCCTACCTTACGGTGAACAAAAAGACGAAGACGAAGCACAGCTAGCGCTATCTTTCATCGAGCCAACCCACTCTGTATCCGTTAACATCAAAGCTGGTGTGGATGGTCTTCATGCTGCATCACACGTTGCGCTAGAAGGCACCGGCCTGCTACCAACAGACGCGGCGAAAGTCGATTTTGTTAAAGGTAACGTAAAAGCGCGTGCACGCATGGTCGCTCAGTACGAAATCGCTGGTTACGTGGGTGGTTTAGTGCTTGGTACTGACCATTCAGCAGAAAACATCACTGGTTTCTACACTAAGTTTGGTGATGGTGCATGTGATTTGGCACCGCTATTTGGTCTTAGCAAACGTCAAGTTCGTGAAGTAGCAGCCACCCTTGGTGCGCCAGCGTTACTTGTTAAGAAAACACCAACCGCGGATCTTGAAGAGCTCGATCCACAAAAAGCCGATGAAGATGCGCTAAACCTAACGTACGATCAGATTGATGACTTCTTAGAGGGCAAGCCAGTTTCTCAAGACGTTTCAGACAAGTTGGTTGCTATTTACAAAGCAACACAACACAAACGTGAAGCGATCCCGACAATCTACGACTAATCCGCTTCTTACAAATACCAAAAGCCAGCAAAAAAATTGCTGGCTTTTTTCTAGCTTGTGATTTACTTCGCTGAAATCAAATCTTGCCACCGGTCAACTTTTAATCACTCCTAACTTGTGCCATTGTTATAAGAGCACAGGTGATAACACGCCTTCGCGCGCATCAACCCACTTGTGCACATGCCCAAGCTAAAACTATTGTTCATCGAATAAAAAGGGGTTGCTATGTTAGGCGAAGATCACTCTCTTCTTAAGGAATTTCCAGAACATCAAGATACCATTTTAGCGCTGACACAAAGCGATCAAGGCTTTGCTGCAGATACTAAAAACTACAATGCTCTGGATAAAGAAATTCGTGTGTTGGAACTCAACGGTTCACCTATCGAAGATACCGAGATGCATCAACTAAAACATGATAGAGCCGTTTTAAAAGACTCGTTGCATCAACGTATAGTGAGTGCTTCAAAATAAGCATGTAAATCAAAGCCGGTGCCAGTTGGACACTGGCACCCACAATCATCCGTTAACTAACTATCTCCACATCCGTTCTCGGCACTGAGCAACACGCTAACACCTTACCTTCCGCAATTTCTGATTCTTGAATAGCAGGTACATCGGGTTGATGAACCAAGCCTGATTCCACCGTCACCTTGCATGCGCCGCAAAAGCCTGCGCGACAAGTATGCGTAATCGATAATCCTGCATCTTCAGCTTGTTCCAGTAGTGTTTTCTGGTTATCACCTTCAAATACGTTGCCATCGATACTGATTTGAACTGCCTTAACGCTGTCTTCCGTCGCCGTCGCTACACCAAAGGCTTCTTGATGATAATGATCCTCCGCTAACCCCTTCTTCAGCATCAGGTTTTTAGCCTTTTGCATGAAGCCATCAGGGCCGCACACAAACACCTGCCTTGCTGTGAGATCTGGAATTTGTTTTAGGTGGGATAAACTAAAGCGCCCTTTTAAGCCTTGCCAATCATCATTGGATTGAGTCAAAGACAGCATCACGGTGAAATTCTCGTGCTTCGCTTCTAGCGACTTGAGCTCCTCGGCAAACGGAATATCATCAAAGGTTGAACATTGATGAAAGAACACCACATTGTTAACGGCATCTCTGTCTGACAAATCACGAAGCATCGACATCATAGGTGTCACACCACTACCTGCAGAGAGGAGTAGCAATGGCTCGTGGTCTGCATTCGCCATATGGAAGCTGCCATTGGGTTTATCTGCAATCAGAGTATCACCCACTTGGAAGTGTTCAAATAGCCAGTTAGACACACTGCCACCATCGATACGTTTGACTGAGATAGCCAAACGCCCCGGACGAGATGGGCTCGATGATAAAGTGTATAGGCGCTTTACAACTTGACCATCAAGATTAAGCTCAATTGGAAGGTGTTGCCCAGCTTTGTAATCAGGCATTGCGCCTTTTTGAGGCTCTAGCCAAAAGGTTTCAAAGTTACGAGCAACGCGTTCGCGCTCAACACAAACAAACTCTTGTTTCTGAGCGTCCAGATCGTCATAAACTTCTTTCTCTTTGTATTCAAGAACTTCAATTTCATCACCAGTGCGGATCATGCCTTCATTTTTGGCGACCAAGTTCTGGCCAAAGAAAACGCCACCTCTTTCATTTGCACGGAAGCGCGAGAAGGTATTCAGCGGCTCTTTACTCTCGCGGAACTTCCCTTTCTCCACATCAACTGTCGTCAAAATACAGCGCTCGCAGGGCTTTACTGCTTCGAACTCAACTTCACCGATTTTGATGCGCTTCCATGAGTCTTCAATAAATGGTTCATCCGAACCGACCACTAAGTTAGTTCGAAACTGCTCCATTGAATGCGTTTCGCTACTGCGGCGGTTAAGTTCATCTAAAGAACCCTGACTAATAATAAGCAGCGGATAACCATCGGCAAAACTCACATTGTGTCCCAACTTTTCGCGCACGCGATTCGATTGCTCGCCCGTAAACAGCAGCTCAACGCGCTGGTCGAGCACCTGGCTAAACCAATCATCCGCTTCGTCCGTTGTGGTGTAAGCAGCAAAGTTGTCTTTCCAAACCGTCGCTGGCGTCTGTTGTAACTTAAAACTACTGTATTCAAGTTTTAGCGGCGCCATGCCTGGGTAAGTGAAAATGATCCCTGTCGGCAATAGGCTCGATGACACTTTTACCATGTTTGGGTATTTACGAGCGGTGACCATAGCACCATCGGAAAGCGCGACCATAAATCGACGATCAAAGCATAAGCCTTGCTTTTCGACCCAAGAAGAAGAAAGAGAAATACCGCCAACGGATTTAACGGGATAGATATTGATTTGGGAAAGCAGAGGAGATTTTGACACGACTAAGCCCTTTTATTGTTGTCTTCCTTATTTTGAGTTCAATGGTAACGTCTTTTTTCCCTTAGTCCCAGAAACATAGTGAAATCTTACTCGTTTTCCTCTATCATCCTGTCGCCTAAACGTAAGCGATTGCATTCACATTTTTCGCCACCGTTTAGGCTCCGTTTCAAGAAGAATCTAACTTGGTGGGAGCCCAAATGACTACATTGACTATTACTCGTCCTGACGACTGGCACGTACACCTTCGTGACGGCGACGTTCTTAAAGATACTGTTCGCGATATCAGCCGCTACAACGGTCGCGCACTGATCATGCCAAACACCATCCCACCTGTCACAGACACAGAAATGGCGCTAGCATACAAAGCGCGCATTATGGCTGAGCAGCCTTCTGAGCAGTTTGAACCTCTAATGGCGCTGTACTTAACTGACAACACCACACCAGACGAAATCCGCAAAGCGAAAGAATCTGGCGCAGTTGTGGCAGCAAAACTGTACCCAGCGGGTGCAACCACAAACTCCGATTCTGGCGTAACGTCTGCTAAAAACATCTACCACGTGTTAGAAGCGATGGAAGAAGTAGGCATGCTACTGCTTGTTCACGGCGAGGTGACCACTCACGACGTCGATATCTTTGACCGAGAGAAAGAGTTCCTAGACACAGTTCTCGCTCCTATCGTGAATGACTTCCCGAACCTTAAGATTGTTCTAGAACACATCACGACCGCTGATGCGGCAAACTTTGTTAAAAACGCTAACGACAACGTAGCTGCAACCATCACGGCTCACCACCTTCTATACAACCGCAACCACATGTTGGTTGGCGGCATCAAGCCACACTTCTATTGCCTACCAATTCTTAAACGCGGTACCCACCAGCAAGCGCTTATCGAGGCAGCAACGAGTGGCAGCAAGAAGTTCTTCCTAGGTACAGACTCTGCGCCACACGCAAAAGGTAAGAAAGAAGCCGCTTGTGGTTGTGCGGGTTCATACACAGCACACGCTGCGGTTGAGCTTTACACAGAAGTCTTTGAACAAGAAGGTAAGCTAGAGAACTTAGAAGGTTTCGCAAGCCATAATGGCCCAGACTTCTACGGTCTACCTCGTAACACAGACACTATCACGCTTGAAAAAGCAGAGTGGAACGTGCCAGAAACCATGCCATTTGGTAGCGACATTGTTGTGCCAATCCGTGGCGGCGAAACAGTAAGCTGGAAAGTTAAATAAGCGTTAAAAAACGCGCACTAGCACTGGATATGTAAGGCTCCCTAATGAATAATGGGAGCCTTATTTTTTCAAGCCCAACTGAGATTGCTGTTCATGTCCCAAGAAGTTGTTATCGTCACGCCCTGCCGCGCCGCCTGTAAAAACGATGGTGGGATCTGCAGCGGATGCCATCGAACCATGGATGAACTTTCTGAATGGCGTTTTATGGATAACGAGCAACGCCAAGACAAGGTAGAACAACTCTCTGGGGAGCAATCCACGCACCAATGCCAGCAGTGTGGTGAGCCCGCCTATTGTGATATCTCAGCTGGAAAATCATCTTGCTGGTGTTTCGAGATAGAGAAACGTGACACCTCAAGTTTGCAAAAATCCGCGACCTGTTTGTGTCGTAAGTGTTTGAGTGAGTTACCGCTGAAATAACCACTCAAGATCCATCGAGCACCACACGATTAAAGTCAATCCAGCCTGCCGTGCCCTCAGACATTTTCAACGCCTTTGCGCTGATATCAAACCGTATCCGTGTACTTAATTGATGTACCCTTCTTAGGTTGTTGCAAACATGTTAAAGATTAAATAGAGTAAAAGCCCAATACAAAAAGGATAATAACAAATGAAAACATTGCTTGAAGGTTTTCCGGTCATCACAGAAATCCCCGTCGCTTGGGGGGAAATGGACGCCCTAAATCATGTCAACAACGCGGTCTATTTCCGCTATTTTGAAACCGCTCGCCTCGACTATTTCCGCCACATCAGTTTGATGGAAGATATGGCCGTCACCAATGTTGGCCCAGTACTCGGGGACACCTACTGCCGCTACAAACTGCCTGTCACTTATCCAGATACCCTACTTGTAGGCTCTCGCATTACCGATGTCAAAGAAGACAGGTTCACCATGGAGTACAGCATTGTCAGTCACAAGCTTGGTAAAGTTACAACGACGGGCACCGCAACCATAGTAATGTTTGACTTCAATACCAATAAGAAAGGGCTGATTTCTGAGAAACTAATGAAGGCGATTGAACAGACGCGAAATGAGTGTGCGGGCTAAATATTAAGTTAAAAAGACGCCGTTTGTATTTCGACATAGCGAAACATATTCATCCGAAGTAACAAGGCTCATTGGCTGTTGGAGGTATGTTTAACGCGTCTTTCTTCCATCTCTTGGGAGTAGGTATTTGCTTTTACTCCGTAGATAATCTGAATGTGGTGCTCATCAAGTATCACCACACCATGCGCTCCATGATTCTTCAGTGCCTTTTTATCGACAATGGATGTATCTTCCAGAGTCAGTCGGAGTCTCGTCGCACACGCACCGGTTTCGACTAGATTGTTAATCCCGCCAATGGCCTTCATGACTGTGTCGACATCTTGTTCAAAGTGGGGGTTAACTTGGGTTAGTGCTTTTAGTATTCGCTTAATAGTTTGAAGCATCGTCAGTAGCTCGGATGGTTAACGGCTCTAAATTATACCAGTCTTAGGTGTTTAGCTATCAAGAAACCAATCCCAGCTCGTCTATGGACATTAGCAGCACATTAGACGAATTTGTCGTCATTCCGCACTCGATGCGGAATCTACTTAACGCGCACACCTAGAATTAAAAATTGGTTATCGGTGATTTTTATTCCCTAGAAGGTTGTTGCCGACACGGTTTGTAGCTAGTTTTTGGACAAAAAACAGTCTACGCCCGTTCGTTTTCAACATGCCCATATAGCCGTCATCCACACGAAATTGAGGATCTCCTGCCACGTGTAGGTAACTGAAAATAAACGACTAAGTCACGTAAATCAACTTCGCTACGCGCTGAATAAGATCCCCTTTTTCAAGGGATGACGGTAATTTTTCGGATGGTTTGAAACACCAAAAGGGGCAAAGGCAAGTTAACGTTAGTCCCGATAACATACCTATGGACATAAATAGTCTACGTCTGTTCGTTTTTGACATGCCCCATGTAACCGTCATCCTCGGAAGTGAGGATCTCCTACCGCGTGTAGGTAACTGAAAATATTGGACTAAGTCACTTCAATCAGCTTCGCTACGCGCTGAATGAGACCCCCTTTTTCAAGGGGATGACGATATTTTTTTGATGATTCGAAACAAACAACGCACTTTCAAGTTAGAGCCTACCGACGGTTCAGGCTCTAGACACACGAGCATTTCAACTTAACTTATGAACCTTCCGAAGAGCAGCGTAATTTCCCGCTTTAGTACCTATGACCCTACTAAGCTCCCCCCACTTAGTGATAACATCCCCCTCATCAGAATTACAGAGACACTCTATGTTTATCCATCGTGTAAACGACATCGACTGGCTGGTGATTACCGCCTTTGAAGAATTCAAAACCATGTTCATCGAAGATGCCGGTACTATCCCTTCTTGCTTCTCTACCACCAGCGAATTGAGCCTGATTGATCAAGCTAAGCGCACCTATGGGTATCTACCCTCACTCGACGGCGTAGTGACGGATACCGGTACGTTTCAGAGACCAAACAACGAAGAAGATTTGAACCCACAGCTTGCGTGTTTGGTGGAAGGGCGTGGTCGAGTGTTTATCTATCACGGCGGCTTTGTGGCGTTTGTGGATGACGAGAAAACCTTTATTACTCGTCTAGATTGATAAAACTTCAACGCGTTCTGGAAGTTAATTTTGTCACAATCTTCACTTCTCTTCGATTGCCACTGAGGTGCTTCACCGCTATGCTTTCTCGCACATTAGATGTTGAGAATGGAAACCATGCAAAATAGCTTTCTATACCCTATCGGTACTCCTGGGAAAAAATGGACAGATAGCGAAGTCCAACAGTGGCGTGAAAGCACGTCGGTAAAGCGTCTTTATAGTGAAGATGTCCTTCCTAAAATCGACGCACTGCGTGAGAGCTTAGACGTGGTGCAATACGGCGCGCTTTCTTACGACGAAGCTCGCTTCCCGCTGTTTGCTTTAAAAACACGCGCTTGGGATGCAACAAAGCCAACTATCCTAGTGACGGGGGGCGTACATGGTTATGAGACGTCCGGTGTCCATGGCGCGCTTCAGTTTGCTAAGAACAACCTTCACGATTACCAAGATGCATTCAATATCGTTATCGCTCCTTGTGTTAGCCCTTGGGGTTATGAAACCATTAACCGTTGGAATCCAAACGCAGTAGATCCAAACCGCTCGTTCTATCCAGATTCTCCAGCGGAAGAGTCGGCAAATCTCATGGCGTTTGTGGCGTCGCTAGGCACCGGTATTTGGGCTCACATTGATCTGCATGAAACGACGGATACCGATGAGAGTGAGTTCCGCCCTGCTCTTGCTGCACGTGATGGCCTTGAATACATTGAAGACAATGTACCAGACGGTTTTTATCTCGTAGGTAACACTGAAAAGCCAGCAGAGGCATTTCAAAAACATGTGATTAGCTTTGTTGAAAAAGTGACTCACATTGCGCCGCCGGATAACAACGGCAAAATCATCGGCTCTGAAGTGGTGCAGCATGGCGTCATCAACTATCCATTGAAAAAGCTTAGCCTTTGCACGGGAATGACGGATTGTGAGTACTCAACCACTACGGAAGTGTACCCAGATAGCCCGAAGGTGACTGAACAAGAATGTAATGATGCTCAAGTCGCCGCGGTCTTGGGGGCACTCGATTTCCTACAAACGTCGATGTAACACAATACTCCAAAACCCAAGCCTAGCGCTTAATGCCGATCGTTTAGCTACTTGAACGATCCTATAGAAGCTACATAATCGGTCGTAACGCAAGTTACGGCCGATTTTTTATGTCTGAGTTTTCAAAAGAGTTACAAGTTACCGCAGAGTTTTGCCACGAACGTCCAATCGATGTCTTTAACAAACATATTCCTTTAGAGTGGGTTGAAGAAGCAGTTCAACAAACTGGACGAGTATCGCTCAGAAAGCGCCGCTTACCAGCGGAACAAGCCGTGTGGTTAGTATTAGGTATAGGGCTTCAGCGTAATCGTTCCATTCAAGATGTT
>NZ_JAKJST010000060.1:0-882 GCF_050337275.1 Vibrio wakamikoensis
GAGAGGACCGGAGTGGACGAACCTCTGGTGTTCGGGTTGTCATGCCAATGGCATTGCCCGGTAGCTAAGTTCGGAATCGATAACCGCTGAAAGCATCTAAGCGGGAAGCGAGCCCTGAGATGAGTCTTCCCTGGCACTTTAAGTGTCCTAAAGGGTTGTTCGAGACTAGAACGTTGATAGGCAGGGTGTGTAAGCGTTGTGAGGCGTTGAGCTAACCTGTACTAATTGCCCGTGAGGCTTAACCATACAACACCCAAAGGGTTTTGATGGACTCAAAGCAAGAACAAATTGAATGTGTAGAGAACGCATTAACAGCTTTCCGGATTTATTGTTTTCAGATTTTCAGAAAATCTGAAGGCAAAACAGAATTTGCTTGGCGACCATAGCGTTGTGGACCCACCTGATTTCCATGCCGAACTCAGAAGTGAAACGCAATAGCGCCGATGGTAGTGTGGGGTTTCCCCATGTGAGAGTAGGACATCGCCAGGCTTTAATTTCGACTTGTCTTTAAGTAGACGGGTCACCATAAAGTTTTAAGCATTTTTTGCTTTTAGATTTTTCTAAAATCTAATGAAAAAAGTTTAGAGTTTTATGTTGACTTTCAAAGTAGAAAGCGTATTATACGCGTCCTGCTTAAGTGCTAAGGCACTGAAAGCTCTCTCTTTTTAGAGAATTGCTCTTTAACAATATAAACCTATCAATCTGTGTGGGCACTCGTTGATGATAATCAAATTAGATACCTCGGTATCAAATTAGGTTTTCAATGAACTGAGTGACCAATCGAGATTACTTTCTTGTAAAAGAACTTAGTCTTGGCACAGTCAATTCATTATCGTTCTGTTGGAACGATAATAGCTTTAAAATTACTTCTTACTTTTGAGT
>NZ_JAKJST010000061.1:0-858 GCF_050337275.1 Vibrio wakamikoensis
GTGATGTGATGAGTTGTGAAGTGGTGTTAGGTCATAAAGCGTGGAAGCTATTATGGTTCAAAACCGTAGGGAAGCCACTGCCAACCCAAGTACCAGATACCCATTGGGCTTATGAAAGCCTTGCTAGGTTGGGAGGGTGGAAAGACACCAAGCGAACAGGGCGAGCATCAGTCCAAGTGTTATGGGAAGGATGGTTCAAATTACAAACCATCCTTGAAGGCTATGAACTAGCGATGTCTCTTGAACGAGCAGACTTGTGATCAAGAGACAGGGCTGAGCCCTCCTTTTTTTTAATAACTCTGTGGATAAGTTGTGCTCACAAGTAGGATAAAGTTGAATAAATACGCCTTTGGATGAAAAAGACACGGTTAAGCGTTATTTTTGTATTTTTTCTAAAAAAAAGGCTTGCTAATGTGATGAGGCTCTCTATAATGCGATTCCACTGACACGGCAGAGCCCACAAGGGTTCGAGGCGATAGTCAGTAAGGCATTCAGCTTACAAGATGGTCTTCTAGTTAGATTTGAAAAAATCAAAAAAATTAGAAAAAAGTGTTTGACACTGAGAATCATCTCGTTAGAATAGCCGCCTCTTCAAACGGAAGCGAAACGCAGAGTTTTGAAGAAAATGTTCTTTAAAAATTTAAACCTATCAATCTGTGTGGGCACTCGTTGATGATAATCAAATTAGATACCTCGGTATCAAATTAGGTTTTCAATGAACTGAGTGACCAATCGAGATTACTTTCTTGTAAAAGAACTTAGTCTTGGCACAGTCAATTCATTATCGTTCTGTTGGAACGATAATAGCTTTAAAATTACTTCTTACTTTTGAGTAAGGATGAGTTTTGAAGTCAGTAT
>NZ_JAKJST010000062.1:0-654 GCF_050337275.1 Vibrio wakamikoensis
TGGAGCGACACACGAGGTTCGAACTCGTGACCTCAACCTTGGCAAGGTTGCGCT
The DNA here is from genome assembly GCF_050337275.1 of Vibrio wakamikoensis. Classification (NCBI taxonomy): domain Bacteria; kingdom Pseudomonadati; phylum Pseudomonadota; class Gammaproteobacteria; order Vibrionales; family Vibrionaceae; genus Vibrio; species Vibrio wakamikoensis. The sequence continues at coordinate 55 of NZ_JAKJST010000062.1, forward strand.
CTACCAACTGAGCTAGTGTCGCATATCAACAGCAAACGCTATTGATTAAATTTGGTTGCGGGGGCCGGATTTGAACCGACGACCTTCGGGTTATGAGCCCGACGAGCTACCAAGCTGCTCCACCCCGCGTCCGTAGTCACCATTCAAAGCATGATGAGAGCTTATTAATTTGGAGCGACACACGAGGTTCGAACTCGTGACCTCAACCTTGGCAAGGTTGCGCTCTACCAACTGAGCTAGTGTCGCATATCAACAGCAAACGCTATTGATTAAATTTGGTTGCGGGGGCCGGATTTGAACCGACGACCTTCGGGTTATGAGCCCGACGAGCTACCAAGCTGCTCCACCCCGCGTCCGTATTGTGTCACCGTTAAGTACGATGAAAACTATATTTTCCACCTTGAAGAAAAGTGGAGCGACACACGAGGTTCGAACTCGTGACCTCAACCTTGGCAAGGTTGCGCTCTACCAACTGAGCTAGTGTCGCATATCAACAGCAAACGCTATTGATTAAATTTGGTTGCGGGGGCCGGATTTGAACCGACGACCTTCGGGTTATGAGCCCGACGAGCTACCAAGCTGCTCCACCCCGCGTCCGTA